>JBJEMT010000037.1:0-35160 GCA_051879815.1 Suilimivivens sp.
TTACACAAGTGTAATAATTTTTGGGAAAGGAATTATGATTGTATATGTATAAAAAATTCATAACCTGGTTGTTCCTTGGTAATATGCTTTTTCTGGCAGGATGGTTCTGCGTAACAGGGGCAGAAGCAAACAAAATGGCAGCGTCTCCGGCTTTTCAGGCCAGCCTTATGGATGACCAGGAAGAGCCAAGAAAAGAAAGTTTTTTTGGATTGCTGAAAAAAGTATCTTCTGGGCAAAGAGTGGTAGATTACGAAGTACTTCAGCGGGATGACAGTAACCAGCTGTCTGAGGAGGATTATGAGATTCTTCTGAAAATTGTACAGGCAGAAGCCGGAAATGAAGATGAAAAGGGAAAAATGCTGGTTGCCGGGGTGGTATTGAACCGGGTAGAAAGCAGTAAATTTCCTGACACAGTAAAAGCAGTGGTATTCCAGAACGAAAACGGTGTTTACCAGTTTTCCCCGGTTGCCAACGGCAGTTACGATACCGTAAAGGTCAGCGAAGAAACAAAGGAAGCAGTGGACAGGGTACTTGCAGGGGAGGATCTTACAGAAGGAGCGTTATATTTTGCTGCCAGAAAATATGCGGATGATGAGAAAATGAAATGGTTTGACAGTTCTCTGATCCGGTTATTTGAATATGGAGGACATGAGTTTTTTACTTCAGGCTGAGAAGTGTTTTGGCAATAATTCTTTATATCTGCCTGTCTTGTCAAGCCATTAGGTTTATGCTAGAATAGGTAAAGTTAAACCGTACATTTTGCTACAGATGAAGTGGGGAGAAAGGAACAGAACATGGAAATTTTATATAACAGTACGAGAACAAAAGGAAATCCGGTAACGGCTTCACAGGCAATCCTGAAGGGACTTTCTGATGACGGAGGTTTGTATGTACCGGAGAAGATTCCGGCACTTGATAAATCACTGGAAGAATTGTCCCATATGAATTATGGTCAGGTTGCTTATGAGGTAATGAAGCTTTATCTTACAGATTTTACTGAAGAAGAATTAAAAAACTGCATTGCCAGAGCTTATGATTCCAAATTTGATACCGAGGTGATTGCTCCTCTGGTAGAAGCAGACGGGGCTTTTTATCTGGAACTTTTCCATGGTGCAACCATTGCGTTTAAAGATATGGCATTGTCCATTCTGCCTCATCTATTAACAACTTCCGCAAAGAAGAATCATGTTAAAAATGAAATTGTTATTCTGACGGCAACCTCGGGAGATACCGGTAAGGCTGCACTTGCAGGTTTTGCCGATGTGGAAGGAACAAAGATTATTGTATTTTATCCTAAGAACGGTGTCAGTCCTATTCAGGAAAAGCAGATGGTGACCCAGAAGGGCAAAAATACATATGTTGTTGGCATTCACGGAAATTTTGATGATGCCCAGACAGGCGTGAAGCAGATTTTTGGGGACAAAGAGCTGGCTACATATATGGATGAGAAGGGATTTCAGTTTTCCTCCGCAAATTCTATCAATATCGGACGACTGGTTCCTCAGATTGTTTATTATGTATACGCTTATGTGAAACTGCTTGAGGAGGGACGGATTACGTCTGGGGAGAAGATCAATGTAGTAGTTCCTACAGGAAACTTTGGTAATATACTGGCAGCCTTCTATGCGAAGCAGATGGGACTGCCCATAGATAAGCTTATTTGTGCGTCCAATGAAAATAAGGTATTGTATGACTTCTTTACTTCAGGCACCTATGACAGAAACAGAGATTTTGTGCTTACCTCATCCCCTTCTATGGATATTCTGATTTCCAGCAATCTGGAACGTCTGATTTACAGGATTGCAGGCAATGATCCTCAGAAAAATCAGGATATGATGAATGCCTTAAAGGTATCGGGTAAATACAGCATCACGGAGGAAATGAAGACACAGCTTTCCGATTTCTACGGGAATTATGCAAGTGAAGAGGAAACAGCACAGACCATTCATGATTTGTATGATAAGACAGGCTATGTCATTGATACGCATACAGCAGTTGCATCCTGTGTATATAAGAAGTTTAAGAAGGACACAGGTGACAATAAGGTGGCAGTGATTGCTTCTACGGCAAGCCCTTATAAGTTTACAAGAAGTGTTATGAATGCTATTGATAAGAAATATGATAATATGAGTGATTTTGAACTTGTGGACAGGCTTTCCGAGATTTCAGGCACTACAGTGCCAAATGCAATTGAGGAGATCAGAACAGCGCCTGTTCTCCATGATCATGTCTGTGAAAAATCGGAGATGAAGCAGACGGTTATGGATTTCCTTAAAATATAAAACCCAAACGACGGCTCCTTTAACCAGTCGTCTTATTGTACACAAAAAGCGGCTCATTCATGAGCCGCTTTTTGTGTTCATCAGGAACGATCCTTAATGTTGATATATGTTTTGTCGGTACCGATAGGCTTATAGGCAGGCCTGATAATCTTTCCGTTATTGGCAAGCTCTTCCATACGGTGGGCACTCCAGCCGGAAATACGCGCCATAGCAAAGATGGGGGTGTAAAGCTCCAGGGGAAGTCCCAGCATGTGATAAACAAAGCCGGAATAAAAGTCTACGTTGATACTCACACCTTTATACATCTGTCGTTCGCCGGCAATGACCCTGGGAGCGAGTTTTTCTACCAGAGAGTAAAGAGCAAATTCTTTTTCAAGTCCTTTCTCTACGGAAAGCTTTTCCACAAAAGATTTCAGGATAACGGCTCTTGGGTCTGATTTGGAATAAATAGCATGGCCTACACCGTAAATAAGCCCTGCATGGTCAAAAACTTCCTTATGAAGGAGCTTTTGCAGGTAAGAGGAGACCTCATCCTCATCGGTCCAGTCGGAAACTTCCTGTTTCATTGCCTCAAACATTTTAACTACCTTAATATTGGCGCCGCCATGACGGGGACCCTTAAGAGAGCCGATTGCCGCTGCAATCACGGAATAAGTATCCGTAAGAGAGGAAGTTACAACATGGGTAGTGAAAGTAGAATTGTTACCACCGCCATGTTCCATATGAAGCACCAGGGCAATATCAAGAAGCTTTGCTTCCAAAGGAGTATAGGAACTGTCAGGACGAAGAATATGCAGGATATTTTCAGCAGCCGAAAGTGAAGGATCAGGCTGATGGATGTACAGGCTCTTTCCGTCATGATAATGGCAGTATGCCTGGTATCCGTAAATGGATAAAAGGGGAAACAGACTGATCAGCTGCAGGCATTGACGCAATACATTGGGAAGAGACACATCATCTGCCCGGTCATCATAGGAATACAGCGTCAGCACACTCCTCGCTAAAGTATTCATCATATCCTTGCTGGGAGCCTTCATAATAATGTCCCGCACAAAACTGGTGGGAAGAGAGCGGTAGCCGGCTAAAATTTTTCTGAAGTCAGCCAGTTCTTTTTCATTAGGGAGTTTGGCAAAAAGAAGAAGATAAGTGATCTCTTCAAAACCAAAGCGGTTATCCCTGGTGAAACCTGCTACCAGATCTTTGACATCATAGCCGCGGTAAAAAAGCCTTCCATGGGCAGGCACTTCCACGCCGTCAACAATTTCTTTGGCACGTACATCGGAAATATTGGTAAGACCTGCAAGTACGCCTTTACCGTTGAGATCCCGAAGTCCTCTTTTGACATCATATTTCGTAAAAAGTTCTGTATCGATAATATCTGCTTTCTGTGCCATGGAGGCGAGACGGACAATATCGGGTGTGATTTCAGAGTAAATATTATGATCCATGAATTAGTCTCCCTTCTTTGCTGTACATGGTTTTTATGGTAATGAACATACTTAACATTGGTGTAAAAAATGTAGTGAATAAATTTCGGACATGTTTCAGAATATGTCAGAAAAAAAGTAGTTATGTTTTATATTATCATGACAATTGGCTTGAAACAAGTAAAAAAAGATATGTTTACAAATATTTAATATTTATTCAAATAAAATATATTTATTCAAGAAACTGCCGGAACTCAATATTTTTATTGATTTTTATTGGCTTATCATGTATAATTTGTTGACGAGAATAGTAGTGTCCACTTTGCAGGGCAAATCCCAGAAGTCCTGCATATACAGGCAAATATGAAAGAAAAGAGGTTAAATGTAAGATGGCAGAAATCAATTTAAGCAAGTATGGTATTACCGGAACCACAGAAATTGTGTACAACCCTTCTTATGAATTGTTATTTGAAGAAGAGACAAAATCTGATCTGACCGGTTATGAAAAGGGTCAGGTAAGTGAACTGGGTGCAGTTAATGTAATGACCGGTATCTATACAGGTCGTTCACCTAAAGATAAGTATATCGTAGTAGATGAGAATTCAAAAGATACTGTATGGTGGACTTCTGATGAATACAAGAATGATAACCATCCTGCTTCAGAGGAAACATGGAAAGCAGTTAAGCAACTGGCATTGAATGAACTTTCAGGCAAAAGACTTTTTGTAGTAGATGCATTCTGCGGTGCAAATAAAGATACCCGTATGGGAATCCGTTTCATCGTTGAGGTAGCTTGGCAGGCACATTTCGTTAAGAACATGTTCATTCAGCCTACCGCTGAAGAACTTGAGAATTTTGAGCCTGATTTCGTTGTTTACAATGCTTCCAAGGCAAAAGTAGAAAATTATAAAGAGTTAGGTTTGAACTCTGAGACAGCTGTAATGTTCAATATTACAAGCCGTGAGCAGGTTATCATTAATACATGGTACGGTGGAGAAATGAAGAAAGGTATGTTCTCCATGATGAATTACTATCTGCCTTTGAAGGGCATCGCTTCCATGCACTGCTCTGCAAACACAGATATGAACGGCGAAAATACAGCAATCTTCTTTGGTCTTTCCGGTACAGGTAAGACAACCTTATCAACAGACCCTAAGCGTCTGCTGATCGGTGATGACGAACACGGCTGGGATGACAACGGTGTATTTAACTTTGAAGGCGGCTGCTATGCTAAGGTTATCAATCTGGATAAGGACTCTGAACCTGATATCTACAATGCAATCAAGCGCGATGCTCTGCTTGAGAACGTAACCCTGGACGCTGAAGGAAAGATTGACTTTAACGATAAGAGTGTAACAGAGAATACACGTGTATCTTATCCTATCAATCACATTAAGAATATCGTTCGTCCGATTTCTTCTGCACCGGCAGCTAAGAATGTAATCTTCCTGTCCGCAGATGCTTTCGGAGTACTTCCTCCTGTATCTATTCTGACTCCTGAACAGACACAGTATTATTTCCTGTCAGGTTTCACAGCTAAGCTGGCTGGTACAGAGCGTGGTATCACAGAGCCTACACCTACCTTCTCTGCTTGCTTTGGACAGGCATTCCTTGAACTGCATCCTACAAAATACGGCGAAGAGCTTGTTAAGAAGATGGAAGCAAACGGCGCTAAGGCATACCTGGTAAATACAGGCTGGAACGGAACCGGTAAGCGTATCACCATTAAGGATACCCGTGGTATTATTGATGCAATTCTGAATGGCGATATTCTGAATGCACCTACCAAGAAGATTCCTTACTTCAATTTTGAGGTTCCTACAGAACTTCCCGGTGTTGATACCAATATTCTTGATCCTCGTGATACATATGCAGATGCTTCCGAATGGGAGACCAAGGCAAAGGATCTGGCACAGAGATTTATTAAGAACTTTGCAAAATATGAGGGTAATGAGGCAGGAAAGGCTTTGGTTGCAGCCGGACCTCAGTTATAAAAATTATCCTGATGACCAAAAAAGCTGTCGCTTTGCGACAGCTTTTTTTATGGTCTTATACTTTTAAGACGAGGGTCTCTGTTTCCGCCTCCGGCACGTTTTCCTTTCGAAGAAATGCGCGGAGTACATTTGCAATGATATCCAGCAGATAATCCGGGATGTCCTCCGGTCTTACGTCTTTGAAATGCGGAAGATCCACATAATCGTTCAAAAACTGGCAGCACAGGTTGTTGTCCTTAAAAATGACTTTGCTTTTTTGCAAACAGGCAAATACCTCACATTTCCTGTCTGCAATTTCCGCATTTAGATATTCCATAACAACAATGGAACAGAATGTACCATATAATGCCGGAGAACGGCGTGGTATAAATCGTATCTCCTTTCAGGAGTATATTAACTGTAATAAATACAAGATAAAAATACAAGTGAATCTGCTTTGTTTTATAAAAATTTTAGTTCCTTTATAAAAAATTACAGGTAAAGATGCAAGGTGAGTTGTTTCATAAGAAAAGGTAAGCACAAGAATAGTTATTATGATATTTTTTAAAAATGATGCCCAAACTACCCTTTTGGATAGTTGCTTTTTTTATTTAACTCTTGTAAACTGAAAAAAGAGCAACAAAAGGAGGAAATTGAAATGGATAAAAAGGAATTTAAGAAGAGAGGAAAAGGTCTGCTGGCATTACTGCTTGCAATGATCATGATGTTTGGAAGCAGTTTGACAGTGTTTGCGCAAGAATATGTGCTTTTAGGTGATGATAGTTTGACAGAAGGACAGCCTTTGGAAGGCGGTGATAAAATTTCTGTATATGCAAGTGGTAATTCTTTGGAGGTCCTAATTGATGATCAATCACAGCAAATTGGTGAAGAGAACGGATATTACTATTTTGAGTTACCTGCTGATAAAAGTTATAGAGTAGAATCTTTCTCTAAAGATGAAAGAACAGATTCCTCGGATAAAATATACCGTGTATCGCTGCAATCGATTAATTCCTCTGATACAGTTAACAAGGTGGGATCTTCTTCCCCACATACTCACAATTTTGAGTGGGTGGAGACAATCGAACCCACAGAAACCTCAGACGGACTGATGGAGCATAAGTGTGCCTGTGGAGCGGTGGATGACAGCTATGTGATACCGGGCTCCATGGCTTTTGTGAAAAATATTGTCAAGATGATACAGGAAGCTCCGGGAAACGGAACCGTAGAGATAACGACGGGCAATTATACCTGTTACACGGCATACATAATCAATGAACTGATCAAACGACCCGATGTGAGCCTTAAGACCACCTATAAGGATAAAGATGGAAATGTAAAATCCTTCACGATTCCGGCAGGACAGGCACCAACAGATGGGGCACAGTTCTACGGCTTTACCTATTTAGGAAATTTATACGGATGGAATTGACAATACTTTTACCATGTTTAAACGAAGAAAATACGGTTGCGGTCTGCGTTATGCAGGCTGCAGCCTTTTTTGTGCAGAGCGGGATTGACGGTGAAGTGCTGGTAGTGGATAATGGAAGTACGGATGCATCCGTAAAGAGAGCAACAGATGCCGGTGCAAAAGTTATCTGCTGTGAGGAAAAAGGCTATGGCAATGCGCTTCGCTATGGGATCGAACATGCGGCAGGCAATTATGTGATCATGGCAGACTGCGACTGCAGCTATCACTTTGATGATCTGTGGCCTTTTGTGTGGGAGCTGCGTGGCGGAGCAGATATGGTGATCGGTGACCGGTTTGCCTTTCCCTGTGAAAAAGGAGCCATGTCCTTTTCCCACAGATATCTGGGAGTCCCTGTGCTTTCTTTCCTCGGAAGAATGTGCTTTGGAACGGGTGTCCGCGATTTTCACTGCGGCCTTCGCGCTGTCAATAAGGACAGCTTCCTTGCACTTTCCTGCGAGTGCAGCGGTATGGAATTTGCCACAGAGATGATCGGAAGGGCAGCTCTTTGCGGACAGAAGATCAGTCAGACACCGGTGATACTGTACCGGGATGGAAGAGGTCATAAATCCCATTTAAGAACGGTGCGCGACGGCGTGCGGCATCTTTTACTGATCATGAAATTGAAAAAGACTGATAAGTAAGGTTAACAAAAAGTAACATGAAAAAGATAGCAATGAAAAAGGAAAGTTTCATCATATGGGGAAAGGTTTTGGGCATGGCGGCGGTCAGTGCAATCGTCTGCATGTTGCTGCTTTTTCTGACCGGGCTGATCCCAAAAAGTGCGATTACACAGTCCTGTCTTGAGAGCGGGGAATATTTTAAGGATCACGAGCTTTTTCCTTTGCTGGTGGAAGACCAGTTTAATACCAGACAGGATAATTATGCGGACTGTATTCTGGTGAATATTATGTATCATATCTCGGGGGATGATCTTGCCGGTTCGCTGATCAGGGCTTCCTACTATAATCCGGAAATGGAATCGGTGGAAGTAAGTCTTTGGGACAGCCTTAAGGAGGAGAAAGAACCCAATATAGATTATTTCCGCTACTGGCACGGCGGGATGGTGCTGCTTCGCCCTCTGTTTGTGTTTACGGGGATAGAAGGTGCCAGATTGTTTCTGGGGGCGGTGCTTCTGATTCTGACCTTGGCGGTTTTCCTGCTTTTGTGGAGACAGAAAGCAAAGGCGCTGTCCGTCTGTTATCTTTTGGGCAATCTGATTGTGCAGGTCTGGATGTGTGCTTTATGCGTTGAGTATATTACCACCGTTCTTGTGATGAATGTGATTTCCATCATATCAGTTTTTCTGTTCAGAGGAAGAAAGGATACGGGGAAGCTATATCGAAGCGTGTTTTTGCTTATGGCTGCATCCGGTGTGTTTACCTGCTTTTTTGATTTCCTTACCACGGAGACTTTGACGGTCACAGTCCCTCTGTTATTTCTTCTTGTGCTTCGCTATGAGGCAGGTGAGCTTGAAAGCATTCGGAAGGAAACGGGGAGAATGGCTGCCTGCGGTGTGATCTGGGGAGCTTCCTATGGGTTTATGTTTGTATTCAAATGGCTTCTGGCAGTAGGAGCTTTGGGGTGGCAGGCCCTGGGCAGTGCACTTGAATCGGCAGAGTATCGAATCAGCGGTACGGTTTATCTTGGCAATACCAATCTCGATCCGGAGGCTTCCGGCATTCAGCGTTTTACAGGGGCGATTTTCAGAAATCAGGGTTGCCTGTTTCCCTTTCGGGAGGAGATGCAGATGGGAGTTGTGTTCTGGACCTACATTGGCGTACTTTTTCTGTGCATTGCTGTTATTTACATGCTCCGGGCAAAGAATTTTTCATGGGAAATGATCTCCTTGTGCCTGCTGCTTGGCTTTGTCCCTTATCTGAGATATATGGCGCTTCAAAGTCATGCGTATCAGCATTACTTTTTTACATACAGGGCACAGCTTGTGACAGTGACGGCACTATTTTTTATTACCTATGAATTTGGATTGAAAAATCTGATAAAAGGAAAGAAAACATGAGAGAGATAACGGATTACTATACATACCCACAGCGGGCCGGAAAGAAGATGAAAATGGCACAGGCGTTAAAGACTCCTGTGTATCTTTGCGCTGCCACGGGATATGGCAAGACGTCCTTTTTGACTCACTACTTCAAAGGGAAAAAATACAGGTATTTTTCTGCCGGGGAAGTGCTGGAAAAGGATCTTCTGCCGGAAAATTTCGGACAGGGCGAGATCGTGATCATTGATGATATCCAGTGGGCGGAGCCTGCCTCCATCAGAGAGAAAATCGTACAACTGATCAAACAGGGGGATAACTGGGTCATTTTGTCCGGAAGATGCGAGTGCCCGGGCTGGCTTCTGGAAGTCAGCCTGAAAATGCGCACAATGACAGTAATTGATGAAGAGGATTTACTGCTTTCACCCCAAAGTGTAAAGAACTTTTTTATAGTTTGCAATGTGCCTTACAAGGAAGATGATCTCCCGATGCTGGTTGAATTCTCAAGAGGCCATGGGATGACAGTAAAAATGGTTGCGGATTTTCTCAAACAGGGTGTTTCAAACATTGAAGAATTGACACATCGCGTACAGGAGCTGTTCTGGGATTATCTGGACGAAAATATCTGCAAGCAGTGGAATGTGGATCTCCAGGAATTTCTTTTGCAGATTTCGATTGTGGATTCCTTTACCGTCTCTATGGCGGAAGCAGTTACCGACAAGAAAAATGTTTACGAGATGATCAAAAAGGCAAGAGAAGCAGGCAATTTTCTGAAGGAAGAATCGGGTGTCTATACCATCGATAAAACCTTGCTCAATTGCCTCAGAAGAAAGCTTCTGCAGGAATACAACGAAGATTACCGTATGGATCTGTATTACAATGCGGGAAGGTTCTATGAACAGCAGGGCAGAGTGGTAGAGGCACTTAAGATGTTTGAACGCTGTAAAAATGAAAACCGAATCAGCAGTATTCTGGTAGAAAACGCGAGAAAAGACCCAAACAGCGGATTTTTATATGAACTCAGACATTATTACCTTTTGCTTCCCAAAGAAAAAATAGAAGAGAGCCTTGAACTGATCGCCGGAATGAGTATGTTGGAATCCATGATGTTTCATCTGGAAGAAAGTGAGGAATGGTACCGGGTACTTAAGAAAAAGGAAGCTGACCTGACAGGCGGTGAAAAGAGAAATGCCAGAAACTGGATCGCCTATCTTGATATCGCGCTGCCTCACAGAGGCTCATCCGATATTGCCGAACTGATCAAAAGTGCCGCTGTCCTTTTGCTGAACAGAAAGCTGTCGCTGCCCGAATTCAGTATTACCAGCGGTCTGCCATCCCAGATGAACGGGGGCAAGGATTTTTGTGAATGGAGTAAAATTGACAGACAGCTAGCAGCAAGCATCGGAAAACTGATTCCCGTTGTTTTTGGTAAATATGGAAAAGGAATGGTAGAGCTTGCTCTGGCAGAGAGCTTTTTTGAAAAGGGTGAGGATGATTACGAAGTGCTGCGTCTGGTATCTACAGGCCTGCTTCAGGCAGATGCCGGTGGAAAGCCGGAACAGAGCTTTGTTGGGAATGCAATCCTTGCTAGACTGCGGTTGCTTGGCGGAGAAGCCAAAGAAGCAGTGGAACTGATCCATAATTTTAAAAGAAAAGTACAGAAGGAAACAGGAACATCCGGCAAAATGATGGTCAATATTGATGCTTTTCTGTGCAGGCTTTTTCTGTATCAGGGCGAAATGGCCGGTGTGGATGAATGGATGAACCTGGCACCTGATGAACAGGATGATTTTTTTACTATGGAAAGATATCGTTATCTGACGAAGATCAGGGTCTACATGAGCTACGGAAGCTATGAAAAAGCAATGTTCCTATTGGAAAAAATATCCTATTATGCCGAGAAAATGCAGCGCACCTACATAAAGATCGAGGTGCTTATCTTAAGAGCAATTCTTTTGTACCGCATGGAGCGGGAGAACTGGAAGGAAGCTTTGGAGGAAGGGTATAGCTTGGCAGAGGAGTATCACTTTGTAAGACTGCTGTCCAGGGAAGGTACGGCACTTTTGCCGCTTTTAAATGAAGCAAAGCTTCCCGTGAAAAAACAGGAATTTTATGACAGTGTTCTTGCGGAAACAGAAAAGATGAGCAGGCTGTATCCCTCCTATCTAAAGAAAAATTTATCCGACTTAAGTTTTTCGGAAAATGCGATCAAAATTTTGCGGTTTCAGGAAGCGGGGATGACCTATGAGGAGATTGCCGGCCTTTTGAATGTCAATGTGGGAACGGTAAAATATCATTGTAAGGAGAATTACAAAAAGCTTGGCGTCAAAGGAAAAGCGGCGGCTGTCTCCGAGGCAAGAAAGAGAAAACTGATCTAGAAAATCATATATCCAAATTTTTCATAGTAATTAAAAAGGAAAGTAGTTGTATTTTACATTTGGATTGGATATAATAAAATCAACCTGAGATGTGCGATAATTCCTGTTATTTTTGAACCTACAGATACTTTAAACGGGATTCCTATATCGCCTTGTGGCTGTCAAGCCCTCACTTCGAAAGAAGGATTGGAAGGGAAGGCAAAAGCATAGGCTGCGGTCACCCACCTAGCGCAGCTAGGAGTCAAAAGGCAGGAACCGGCATTTTGGGGATAACGAAAGAAAAGCAGCCTTAAACAGGCTGCTTTTCTTTTGGTAAAAAAGAGTGTATATGGAGATTTCTGGTATGAGAACAAGGATTCGGATTGCTTTCAAATTATTGCTTATTGTTGTGTGTGCAATCTGTTTTCTGCTTTTATTAAAAAAGGATACGGGGGTGTTTCGGCTGGAACAGCCCAAAGGAGAGGGGATTGCAGCCGGGGACGTAGTGATTCTGATGCAGGCATTTTTGGAAAACACATCCATAAACGATGATGCATCACAACAGCTGAAGGAGTGGCTTAAATATGTCAAAAGCAGATATGTGGAAATGGAACGGGAAGAATTCCTTTATGGGGATTACATAGAAATGGTGAAACTGCTTTCAGAGGACAAAAAGTTTGAAATGAAAGAAAAATACAATGATGACTTTTATCTGTTGAAAGAAGACTGGTATGAAAGTTATGATATGTTACTTGAATTGTATGGACTTAGGGATAAGATTACACTGACAGAGCTTTCTCTTCTTACAGGAGGTAATAATCTTTTTGAAGAAGCTACAGGCAATGTTATGGATGAAAATTGTCTTATATCAGCGGATGGGAAGATTTACCTGTATGAATCGGAAGCTCTTCCGGATTATTTTTTTTCAAAAGTGAATGCATATATCTGTGGGGATGTTCTGCTTACCGTTAAACAACAGAAGAAGGATATGTTTACGCTTTCTAATGTTTGGATTATGGAAGCAGATGAGAGTAAAATCCAGTTTTTTTTCAATGGATATGAAATCAATTACCGGTTTCAACAGGATGAGGCAGCGGAAGATGTGGTAAGGGAAAGTGTCGCTGACCTTGTTTTTGAAGCGGGGAAGCTTAAAAAGACAGAAAAGAAGAATGAGAGAATTAATGGAAGGCTGCTTCAGATTTCGAAAGAAGAACTTGAACTTCAGGACAAGGGAACCTATAAAATCGATAAAAATTGTAAGATGTATCAGCTTTATGAAGAGCTCCGGGAAGCCGAGCTTACTGATCTGCGGATCGGTTATGATTTTGCTGACTACGTGATTGAGGATGGAAAGATATGTGCAATTCTTATTATGCGTAAGGAAAACATGGAAAGCATACGGGTAGCAATCATGAACAGTGGTTTTAAGTCGTTATATCATGACAGTATAGAACTGACAGCAGATTGTGAAACGGAACTCATTTATGGCCCCTATACTGAAAGAGAAACAAAGCTTTTTCAGGCAGGAGAAGAAATTAAGATTGATAGTGAGAGCAATTACCTTGAAGGAGACAGAATAGAACTGGTACCTTCTGTAAAATCAGGGAAGATACAGGTGTTTTCCATAGATAGAAGCCAGGGTGCTCCGCAGTACAGAGGTAAAATGGAAGTAGTGAAGACAAATCAGGGGTTGGTTCTTATAAATGAGGTACTTCTGGAGGAATATCTTTATTCCGTGGTGCCAAGTGAAATGCCTGCTTCTTATCCGTCAGAAGCTTTGAAAGCCCAGGCAGTCTGCGCCAGAACCTATGCTTACAGATATCTGATTCATCCGGGAATTCCGGAAATTGGTGCAAATGTGGATGACAGTGTAAATTATCAGGTTTATAACAATATTGCGGAAAATGTGAATGCCACAAAAGCGGTAAAGGAAACGACAGGGACACTTCTATATTATGGAGAAGAACCGGTAAGCACTTATTATTATTCCACTTCCTGCGGCTTTGGAACGGACGCAGGAATATGGAGTGAAAGCAATAAGGAAGATTTTCCCTATCTTGTTTCAACACATATATCTGAAAGCTGTGAAGATGATAATGTAACTCCTCTGGAAATGATGGAAGAAGAGGTGTTTTGTGACTATATTTTATCTTTTCATGAAGAGGATTACGAAAAAGAGGAACCCTGGTATCGCTGGGAATATGATGTAAAAGAACTGGATGTGGAAATGATGGCTGGAAAGCTGGAAAAAGAGTTTGAAAAAATTTATGATATCAGCATCACGAAAAGAAGAGAAGGGGGTGTGGCAGATGTCCTGACTTTGGAAACAGATGAAGGAACCATTGAAGTAACAGGTGAATATAATATACGGTATATTCTGAATAATGGTGGTAAAGTCATAAGACAGGACGGTATGGAAGTAGAAAATGGAATGCTTCTTCCAAGTGCCTATATGATAATTAATGTTGTAAAAGAGGAGGAAAGTGTGATAGGATATACTATATTTGGCGGCGGATACGGTCATGGTGTTGGCATGAGCCAGAATGGAGCAAAAGCTATGGGAAACACTGGTAAAAATTGTGAGGAAATCCTGTGTTTCTTTTATCCGGACTGCTATATGATAAAGATGTATTGATCAAATTGAAATAGATGGACGGAGAAAAGGATGCTTAGAAGACTGATAATTATCGGTTATGATTTCAGTAAACATATGAACAGGAAGAATATCAGCGCGTTCGCTGCGAGTACTGCTTTTTTCCTGTTTTTATCCTTAATACCCATGCTGATGCTTCTGTGTGCGGTAATTCCCTATACGCCGGTTACGGAAGCGAATTTATTAAGGGTTGTAACAAGGATAGCACCGGATTCAATGGATGCTCTTTTAACAGGAATTATTCAGGATGTGTATGATAAATCTATCGGGATCATTTCTATCACAGCTATTGTTACACTCTGGTCAGCAGGAAAAGGGATGCTTGCACTGATGAGGGGATTAAATGCCATAAATGATGTAGAAGAAAACAGAAATTATGTAATCCTTCGGATCGTTGCAAGTCTCTATACAGTTATGATCCTGATCCTGATGCTGCTGTCATTGATCATTATGGTATTTGGGAATACTCTTGTGGATATTATAGAGGTACAAATCCCGCAAACTACATACCTGTTTGATTTATTAGTGCATTTAAGAATATTTTTAGGATGGTTTGTAATCACTATGATGATTGCACTGATGTATACCTATGTACCCGGAGAAAAGATGGGTTTTAAAATGCAGCTTCCGGGTGCCGTGATTGCTGCGGTGGGATGGAGTATCATAACATGGGGATTTTCCGTTTATGTCGACATGTTTAATGGATTCAGCGCCTATGGAAGCCTGACTACCATCATTATTTTAATGCTTTGGCTTTATGCCTGTATGTATATTGTTATGGCTGGAGCATTTATTAACAGATATTTTAAACCTGCTTTTCAGTTTCTTGCGGGAAAAAGAAAAACAAGGGAACCTCTTGACAAGACAGGAAAGCTAAACTAAAATGAGTACAGTTGTTTTTGGCGATAAAGGCTATGATGGTGTTAAGTAGTGCGTCATTTTCTTTTAGAGAGAGGAAGTCACCGGCTGAAAGCTTCCTTAAGTTCAGATGATGATATGAATTTCCCACCGGAGCTTCCGGATAGAACGGTTGAACTAGTAGATTCGGACGTTTGCACACGTTACGTGAATGAGGTGTCTGCTTTTTGGCAGGAACTTGGGTGGTACCGCGAAAATTTTCGTCCCTTGTTACAGAAATTGTAACAGGGGATTTTTTATTTCATAAGAAATTTTGTTTTTACAAAGAAAGGAGTTTTAAAATGAATGCAGGTTTAGAGCAAATCAAGCAGGAAATCATTTCCGGTGCAGAGGAGATTAAGTCCTCAAAAGAAGTATATGAGTTCAGAAAGAAATTTTTGGATGGAAAAACAGGTAAAATCGGTCTGCTGATGCGGGAAATGAAGAATATTCCGCCGCAGGAGAGGGCAGATTACGGGAAAGGTGTTAATGAACTGAAGGAATGGGCTCTTGAATTTTTAGGTGAGCTGGATGCCAGAATGAAGGCGAAGGAATTACAGGAGAGATACGAGGCGGAAAAGATCGATATTTCTCTGCCGTCAGAGAGGACGGAGCAGGGAAATCTTCATCCTATCACTCTGATTCGTAATCAGTTAATTGATATTTTCTCCGGAATGGGATTTGAAATTTTTGAGGGAACAGAGATTGAAACGGATTACTATAATTTCACGGCGTTAAATACGCCCAAGGATCATCCGGCAAGAGATATGCAGGATACCTTCTATTTATCACCGGAGTTTCTGCTCAGAACACAGACTTCGGCGGGACAGATCCATGTGATGGAGACCAAGAAGCCTCCCATCAAGATTCTTTCTCCCGGCAAGGTATTCCGTTCCGATGATGATGCCACACATTCACCGATGTTCAGCCAGATGGAAGGGCTTGTGGTTGACAAGGGAATCACATTATGTGATTTGAGAGGAATGCTGGATGAACTGGTGAAGAAAATATTCGGAGAGGGTACAAAGACCAGGCTTCGTCCATCCTATTTCCCTTTTACTGAACCTTCTGTGGAAGTGGACTGCAGCTGCTTTGAATGTGGCGGAAAAGGCTGTAAGCTTTGCAAGGGAACAGGCTGGATTGAAATTCTGGGTGCAGGTGTTGTAAATAACAAGGTGCTTGAAAATTGCGGGATCGATCCGAACGAATACAGTGGATTTGCATTTGGTATCGGCATTGAACGTATTGCGATGTTAAAATACGGTATTAATAATATAAAGCTTCTGTTTGAATCCGATCTGCGTGTGTTAAAACAGATAAATGATTAAACTTATGCTGCAAAAGAAATCAGTGAAATGAGAAAGGTAAGGTAATTAGAGATGATAACACCGCTTAGTTGGTTAAAAGAATATGTAGATATAGATGTTACACCACAGCAGCTTCAGGACAAGTTGTTTTCCTGCGGCTTTGAGGTGGAAGAGATGTATGAAGTGGGAAAAGACATCAGCAAGGTTGTAGTCGGAAAGGTTCTGACCTGTGATCCCATTCCCGACACCCATCTTCATGTCTGTCAGGTGGATTGCGGCGTACACGGACAATTCCAGATCTGCTGCGGAGCGGATAATGTGGCAGCCGGGGGTAAATTCCCTGTAGCCCTGATCGGAGCAACCGTATACGCTACCGCTAAGGATCATAAGACAGTAGAAGGCGTTATGACTATCGGAAAGGGAAAACTGAGAGGATACGAATCCTGCGGTATGCTTTGTTCCGGTGTGGAACTTGGTGTCAGTGAAAATATGTATCCAGGCGCAGGCTACAACGGACTTCTGGTTTTACCTGAGGATGCAGAGGTTGGCGCGGATGTGAAACCGCTTCTTGGTCTTGATGACTGGATTTTTGATATCGCCATCACGGCAAACCGCCCCGACTGTCAGAGTATTTTCGGTATTGCAAGAGAAGTGGCGGCTGTTCTTTCCAAAGAATTAAAGATGCCGGATTTAAGCTATACGGAAACAGAGGCAGAGCTTCCCGGTTTTACCGTGACAGTGGACTGTCCTGATCTTTGTCCCAGATACAGTGCCCACTACGTAACGGATGTGACCATCGGTGAATCACCTGCCTGGATGAAGAGGAGACTTGCCCTGGTGGGAATTGATGCCATTTCCAATGTGGTAGATATTACCAATTATATTTTGAAAGAATTGGGGCAGCCTATGCATGCCTTTGATCTCACAACACTGGAAGGCAATGCAATTCATGTGAGACGTGCGGTAAACGGTGAACCCATCACTACGCTGGATGGTCAGGATTTAACCCTTACCGATGCCAATATGGTAATCTGTGATGGGGTAAAACCGGTAGCACTGGCAGGTGTCATGGGTGGACTTAACTCCGAGATCCGGGAAACTACAACCGCAGTATTGTTTGAATCGGCAAAATTTGCACGTGATAATATCAGAAGAACCTCAAGAGCTTTGGGAAAACAGTCTGATTCCAGTGCCCGTTATGAAAAGGGTGTGGATGAGTACGCAACGGTTATGGCGCTTAAGAGAGCGCTTCATCTGATTGAGGAGCTTGGCTGCGGCAAGGTGTCACGTACGCATGTGGATGTCAACACCGGAAACAGCGTTGAACCAAGAAAAGTCAGTGTCAGCATCGACAAGGTGAACAAGTGCCTCGGTATTGTGGTACCTGATGAGGAAATTCTTAAGATCATGAAGAATCTTGCCTTTGATCCGGTCATTGACGGGGATACCATGACACTTTCCGTACCTGCTTTCCGTGAGGATATTGTTACTTATCAGGATGTTGCAGAGGAAGTGATCCGTATGTACGGATACGAACATATCCTTCCTACATTTATGCCCTCTGCCCAGGTGACTCTTGGCGGTCTTACCATGACACAGAAGAGTGAACTGAAACTCAAAAATGCACTTTGCAGTGTGGGCGCATATGAGAGCGTTCATTATTCCTTCTTCTCGCCTTCAGACCTTGATCTTTTGCGGTATCCCGAGGATGCGATCGAACGTAAGGCCATCAGGATCATGAATCCCATCAGTGAGGAACTTTCTCTGATGAGAACAACCCTGGCTGCGTCTATGGTGAATGCTATTGCCCGCAATCAGAAGAAGGGAAATCTGGAAGGCAGATTGTTTGAAATCGGCAATATATTTATTCCTTATGAACTTCCGCTGACACGCTATCCCGACGAGAAGCCGAGGCTTTGTGTGGGTATTTTCGGCGAAAAGGAATCCTTCTATACCATGAAAGGAATTGCGGAAAAGATTGCGGATACCTTACATGTAAGCTTTACCTATGAAAACATGAGCAATACCTTCCTCCATCCACATCAGACAGCCCGTGTGCTCTGCGAGGGTGTGGAAGTCGGTTATTTTGGAAAGCTTGCCTATGATATCGCAGATGACTGTGATCTTCGTACTCCCGCATATCTTATGGAACTGGATTTGAAGACGCTTTCCGGGTGGTATGGCAAAAAGCCTGTATTTACGCCGCTTCCGAAGTTCCCAGAGGAACAGAGGGATCTGGCACTTGTGGTGCCTAAGGAGATTACCTGCGGTGAGATTGAAGCTGTCATGAAGAATGCCTGCAAATATATCACCAGGATTTCTCTCTTTGATATTTATGAAGGGGAACAAATCGCAGCAGATAAAAAGAGCATGGCATTTACAGTGGTATTTACGCCTAAGGAGGAAGCATTTACGGCAGAATCTGTGGATGCTTTCGTAAAGAAAATATTAAAGCAGTTAAATAAGAACTATGGCGTTGAACTGAGAAGCTGACAAATATATCACGCCTTTTATTAAACGGAGGTTATCATAGTGGAAAAGAAAAATACGTGGGAAATCTACAGCCATAAGCAGCTGAAGGAAGTGGAAGCTTTTGCAAAAGAGTATATGCAGTTCCTGGATAACGGAAAAACAGAAAGGGAATGTGTGGATACTATCATTAATACCATCGAAAAGGACGGCTATCGGGAGCTTCAGGAGATCCTTAAGAAAAAAGAGAAACTGAAAAAGGGCGATAAGGTATATGCTGTATGCATGAATAAGGCAGTTGCCATGTTCCGAATCGGTGAAAAGTCTATGGAAGAGGGAATGAATATCTTAGGTGCCCACATTGATTCGCCCAGGCTTGATGTGAAGCAGAATCCTCTTTATGAGGAGGGCGGTTTTGCCTATCTTGACACCCATTATTATGGCGGTGTAAAAAAATACCAGTGGGTAACCATTCCTCTTGCACTTCATGGTGTTGTCGTAAAGAAGGATGGAACTACCGTAGAACTTTCTGTAGGTGAAAATGAGGATGATCCTGTTTTCTTTATTTCTGACCTGCTGATTCACCTGGCTGCAGAACAGATGGAAAAGAAGGCTTCCAAGGTCATTGAGGGAGAAGCGCTTGACCTGATCATCGGCAATAAGCCCCTGCTCATCGATAAGAAGGATAAAAAAGAGAAAAAGGATGACGAGGAAAAAGGAGGGGCAAAGGATGCGGTGAAAAAAGGAATCCTTGCCATTTTGAAAGAAAGCTACGAGATAGAAGAAGATGATTTTATTTCCGCAGAACTGGAAATTGTACCTGCCGGCAAGGCAAGAGAGGCCGGTTTTGACAGAAGTATGATTTTAGCTTACGGTCAGGATGACAGAGTTTGTGCCTTTTCCTCCTTAAAAGCGATGCTTGAGGTGGAAGAGTCAGAACGTACTGCCTGCTGTCTTCTTGTGGATAAGGAAGAAATCGGAAGTGTTGGGGCTACCGGCATGCAGTCAAGATTCTTTGAAAATACTGTGGCTGAGGTGATGAATCTTCTTGGCGAATACAGCGAACTGGCGCTGAGAAGGTGCCTTAAGAATTCCTGTATGCTCTCCTCTGATGTGAGCAGTGCTTATGATCCTTCCTTTGCGTCCAGCTTTGATAAGAAAAATGTGGCTTATCTCGGTGGAGGTATGGTGTTTAACAAGTTTACCGGTTCAAGAGGTAAATCCGGTTCCAATGATGCCAATGCAGAATATCTTGCCCATTTACGCGATATCTTTGCAAAGGAAAAAATCAATTTTCAGACTGCAGAGCTTGGCAGGGTAGATCTTGGAGGCGGCGGAACCATTGCTTATATTCTTGCACTTTACGGCATGAATGTCATTGACAGCGGTGTGGCGGTACTCAATATGCATGCGCCCTGGGAGGCAACCAGCAAGGCCGATGTATATGAAACTAAGAGAGGATATGTTGCTTTCTTAAAAGGAGCAGAAATGTGATGGAGCAGGCTTCGTTAAAGACCTCTGATTTCTATTTTGATCTGCCGGATGAGCTGATTGCACAGGACCCATTGGAGGATCGTTCTTCCTCGCGGCTTTTAATGGTAGATAAAGAGACGGGAGAGGTAAAACATGAGATTTTCCGAAATATAGCCGATTATCTGCATCCCGGAGACTGTCTGGTACTGAATAACACCAAAGTGCTTCCGGCAAGGCTTATGGGCATAAAAGAGGACACCGGCGCTTCCATTGAAGTGCTTCTTCTGAAGAGAAAAGAAGGCAATATCTGGGAAACTCTGGTAAAGCCGGGGAAAAAGGCCAAAGTGGGAGCAAGGCTTTCCTTTGGAGTCGGACTTTTAAAAGCAGAGGTTGTGGATATCGTGGAGGAAGGAAACCGGTTGATCCGGTTTGAATATGAGGGTATTTTTGAAGAGGTTTTGGATAAGCTTGGAGAGATGCCGCTGCCTCCCTATATTACCCATAAGCTTAAGGACAAGAACAGATACCAGACTGTGTATGCCAAATACGACGGTTCTGCTGCGGCGCCCACTGCAGGTCTTCACTTTACGAAGGAACTGTTAAAGAAGATAGAAGACAAGGGTGTGAAGCTTGCCTATGTGACGCTGCATGTGGGGCTTGGAACTTTCCGGCCTGTAAAGGCGGAAAATGTACTGGAACATCATATGCATTCAGAGTATTATCAGATATCACAGGAAGCTGCGAATCTTATCAATACAACAAAGAAGAACGGCGGCAGGGTGATCTGTGTGGGAACCACAAGCTGTCGTACCGTTGAAAGTGCAGCGGATGAAAACGGTTTTCTTTCGGAATGCTGCGGTGATACGGATATCTTTATTTATCCGGGATATCGTTTTAAGGTGCTGGATTGCCTGATCACTAATTTCCATTTGCCGGAATCCACTCTTGTGATGTTGGTTTCCGCCCTTGCGGGCAGAGAGCATGTACTTGCTGCTTATGAGGAAGCCATTAAGGAAAAATACAGGTTCTTTTCCTTTGGAGACGCCTGCTTTTTTACAGATGACTTTACAAAAAATTCCATATAGTATATGATAAAAATATGTCATAAACAGGGAGGATTCCATGGAAGAAAGAAGAAAAAGCAATCGTAGGGAATTAACATCAAAATTAATTATTAAGAGACTTGGCGGCGTGGATGTTGATGAAACAGTAGAAATTGACATTACGGATGTATCAAAAACGGGTATTGGATTTACCTGTAATAAGGCACTGGAAATTGGCGCGGTCTATGAGGCATACCTGAGAATCTGGACACAGGAAGTATTACATGCATTTCTTGAAATTGTCAGGATCGAAAAGAAAGCAGACAGCTTTTCCTATGGTGGAATCTTTATCGGCATGCCTGAAATGGATGCTGCAAGAATAGAAGTTTATGATACGGTAGAAAATATGAATCAAAACAACTAGAATCAGTGTAAATGAATAAGTATTCAGATAAAAATACCATAAGCTTGTCTTATGGTATTTTTAGGATTGACTAAAATGGAAAGACAGTTAAGAAAGAAAAAGATAATTACGGGAATAGCAGTTATTTTGCTGATTGCTGTATATATTATGATATTTTGCTTTTCGGCAGATGACGGGGCTGCTTCTTCCTCTGTCAGTGTAAAGGTGACCAAATGGCTGATGAAGCTTTATTATAGTTTTTTTAACGGCAGCCATCCTGATATTCCGGTGGTCCCCGGGGTAACGGATGAAGCGGAGGCTGTGGTAAGAAAACTGGCACATTTTACGGAATATATGGCAGTAGGACTTCTGTCCTTTGGAATTATCACCATGTGGATAAAAAACACGGGAAAGGGAATTATCCTGGTGGTATTACAGTTGCTTATATCAGCGGGACTGGATGAAATACATCAGTATTTTGTTCCCGGCAGATATTCGTCCCTGAAGGATGTAATGATCGATACGGCAGGCGGCATTACAGGAATATTGGTGATACTATGCGTGAAAGGAATTAAAAAACGATGGAATCATACTCAGGAAACATGATTCATAAAAGACTTTCCGAAATATTCCAGGGAACCGGAGCGGCTGTCTGGGACAGTGAATTGATCTTTTAAAATTTGGAATGTATGTTGTAGCCCTTTTGAATCAGAATTTCCTTTGCGGCTTTTATGCTTTCCTGATCATAGAGTTCGATGCGAAGGACGCCGTCCTGCTGCTCTCGGTTATGTAAGATACCGATATTTTTGATACTGATATTGCTGCCTGCAAGAATGGCGGCAACACGGGAAAGCGTACCAGGTTCATCTGCAATTTCGAGGCTGATCTCATATACTTTCTTGAGAGGGCCTCTGGAAGCATCCATGAAAGAATCACGATAATTTCTTGCCTCATCAAAGAAATTATAAACAGAAGTTTCACTATGCGTCTGTATCTGTTCTTTTATTTTCTGTAGGGAAGAGATATAGTCATCAAGCAGGGCTGTAATATTTGCAGCATTGGTCATACAGATCTGCTGCCACATAGCAGGAGAGGAGGAAGCAATTCTTGTGATATCCTTAAAGCCTCCTGCAGCAATCATTTTCATAATACCATCGCCAGAATCTTCTGCTTTAATGAGATTTACGAGAGAAGATGCAATGACATGGGGCAGATGGCTGACAGCTGCTGTAACATAGTCATGTTGTTCATAAGATAAGATCAGGGGGATTGCTCCAAGAGAGGCAGCAAGCTCCCTGTATTCGTTTGTTTTTTCTTCGGAAACTTCTTTTGTCGGTGTGAGAATATAGTATGCATTTTCTAGAAGAATCGCTTTAGAATTAATATAACCGGTGCGTTCACTTCCTGCCATGGGATGACCGCCGATAAACTGACGGCTTAATCCAAGAGCTCTGATATGATTGTGAATATCGGTTTTGACACTTCCTACATCAGTCAGCAGACATTCCGGCGACAAAAAATGCTTCAGTTTTAAGAGATTTTCATCATTAAAAGAAACCGGCGCGCATAAAAAAATATAGTCACAATCAAAAAAAGCTTCGTTTATTTCGGGAAGGGCCATGTCAAGTACGCCCTCTTTGACAGCGAGAGCGGTAGAATCGTTCTGAATATCATATCCGATCAATCTGTAGTCAGGGTGAAACTGGCGGATTGCTCTTGCAATAGAGCCTCCGATCAGCCCAAGCCCGATAAAACCACAGGTTAGGTTGCTTCTCATAGTAATTGATGTCCTTTCAAGTTTATAAGCATATTTTATAATATAACACTTTAACGCACGAAATTCAACAAAGGAAAAGAAATAATTTCATGTGTAATTTGCACTATTATACTTGTAATTTTCTGAAAATTTTAGTAAAATGTTCTCATGGGTTTTGAAAAGGTAAAATAGAATTGCTGAATTGTTTGGCAAAATGCCCAAAAATCATATATAACGGAGGAACCAATATGAATATTTACACAACTGACAAAATTAGAAATGTGGTTTTAATGGGACATGGCGGCTGTGGCAAGACCAGTCTGGTTGAAGCAATGGCATATCTGTCCGGCATCACATCCCGCCTTGGTAAGGTTGAAGATGGAAATACAGTCAGCGATTTTGGCAGGGAAGAGCAGAAACGTAAAATTTCAATCAGTTCTTCTGTAGTGCCTATTGAATGGGCAGGTTATAAGATCAATGTTATTGATTCTCCCGGCTTCTTTGATTTTGCCGGAGAGGTGGAGGAAGCTATCAGTGCAGCAGGAGCTGCTATTATTGTGGTTAATGGCAAAGCAGGTGTGGAAGTTGGTACCCAGAAGGCATGGGATCTTTGCGAGAAGTATAAGCTTCCCCGTATGATTTATGTCAGCAATATGGATGTTGATAATGCCTCTTTCCGCCAGGTAGTGGAAGATATGACCGCATTATTTGGCAAGAAAATGGCTCCTTTCCATTTACCTATTCGTGAAAATGAAAAATTTGTAGGCTATATCAATGTTATTACAGAAACAGGTAACAGATGGCAGGGCAAGGAAGTGGTGGAATGTGAAGTGCCGGAATACAATAAGCCCAATCTTCAGATCTGCCGTGATACACTGATGGAAGCAGTTGCAGAGACAAGCGAAGAAATGATGGAGCGTTATTTCAGTGGAGAGACTTTTTCTGAGGCGGAAATCAGAGCGGCACTTCGTACCAATGTATGCGATGGAAGTATTGTTCCCATGACTATGGGATCCAATGTTCTGTGTCAGGGTATATATACTCTGCTTGATGATATCATTAAATATTTCCCGAGCCCTGAAAACAGGGAAGTTGCCGGCATCAATATGAAGACCAATGAAATTTATCATGCGGACTATGATTTCTCCAAGGCAAAATCCGCATATATCTGGAAGACTATTGTGGATCCCTTTATCGGAAAGTATTCCCTGATCAAGGTAAATTCCGGTGTTTTGAAATCAGATGACCTGATTTATAATGTGGATAAAGATATTGAAGAAAAAATCAGTAAGCTGTATGTTATGCAGGGCAGCAAGGCAATTGAAGTGAAAGAACTTCATGCAGGAGACCTCGGCGCACTTGCCAAGCTGACAGCGGCACGTACCGGCAACAGCTTATCCACCAAGGCAACCACTATCAAATATGGCAAGTGGGAAATGCCGAAACCTTATACATATATGAGATATAAACCCAAGAATAAGGGTGATGTAGATAAGATATCTCAGGCATTGCAGAAGATATCCCATGAAGACCTGACTATGAAGTATGTAAATGATTCTGAGAACAGACAGATGTTATTGTATGGAATGGGAGATTTACATCTTGAAGTAATTGCCAGCAAGCTTTTAAACGAGTATAAGGTGGAAATCGAATTGAGCAAGCCCAAGGTGGCTTTCCGTGAGACTATTAAAAAGAAATCTGACGTGGAATACAAGTATAAGAAACAGTCAGGCGGACACGGACAGTATGGTCATGTTAAAATGAGATTTGAGCCTTCAGGCAATCTGGAAGAAGCCTATGAATTTGAACAGGAGGTTGTAGGCGGTGCAGTTCCCAAGAATTATTTTCCTGCTGTTGAGAAAGGAATCCAGGAATCTGTGCAAAAGGGACCTATGGCTGCCTATCCTGTAGTTGGTGTGAAAGCAGTTCTTTATGATGGCTCCTATCATCCGGTTGACTCTTCCGAAATGGCCTTCAAGACGGCTGCAATTCAGGCTTTTAAGAAGGGCTTTATGGAGGCAGGACCTGTACTTCTTGAACCTATCATGTCTCTTAAGGTTACAGTGCCGGATTCTTATACCGGTGATGTAATGGGTGATCTGAACAAGAGAAGAGGGCGTGTGCTTGGTATGAACCCGATAGCGGGCGGTAAGCAGATCATCGAGGCAGATGTTCCTATGATGGGATTGTTCGGTTACTGTACGGACCTTCGCTCCATGACAGGAGGACGCGGAGAATTTGAATATGAATTTGCACGTTATGAGCAGGCTCCTTCCGATGTGCAGGAGAAGGAAGTTGCTGCAAGAGCATCCAAGGTTGCAGAAGGTAATGAAGAATAAATTAAGATTTATAAGTTCTTTTTAGAAGAAGGTAATTGGTGCCGCATATGGGGGTATGCGGCACCAATTTTATGAGGAAAAGAAGGGAGAGAATACGATGCCGGAATTGATGACTGGACAGTCCTTGATCTTGAGGTACACAAATAATCCATAAGGATTATCGAGCGATTCTTGACAATTACAGGTGGAATAGGTAAAATGAGGAATGGTCTATTATGCCATAATGAGAGGAGAATGAGAACATGGCTGAAATATATAATCACAGAGAGGTGGAAAGTAAGTGGCAGAAAATCTGGGATGATGAAAAAGCATTCAAGACTTCTGATGACTATACCAAACCGAAATACTATGCCCTTGTAGAATTTCCTTATCCTTCGGGACAGGGACTTCATGTAGGACATCCGAGGCCGTATACTGCACTTGATATTGTTGCAAGAAAGAGAAGAATGCAGGGATATAATGTACTTTATCCCATGGGCTGGGATGCATTCGGACTTCCCACAGAGAATTATGCAATCAAGAATCATATCCATCCGAGAATCGTTACGGAGAATAATGTTAAGAGATTCAAGGGTCAGCTTCATGCTCTTGGTTATTCCTTTGACTGGGACAGAGAAATCAACACAACTGATGTCAATTATTATAAGTGGACACAGTGGATTTTCTTAAAACTCTTTAATGCTGGGCTTGCTTACAAGACAGAGATGCCCATTAACTGGTGTACCTCCTGTAAGGTGGGGCTTGCCAATGAAGAAGTGGTAAACGGTGTCTGTGAACGTTGTGGATCTGAGGTTGTCCGCAAGGTTAAGAGTCAGTGGATGTTAAAGATCACAGCTTATGCAGATAAACTGATTCAGGGACTTGACACAGTTGATTATGTGGAGAGGGTCAAGGTTTCCCAGAAAAACTGGATCGGTAAATCCACCGGTGCAGAGGTTGATTTTGTGTTAAAAGATAAGGAAGACAAGCTTACTGTTTATACCACAAGACCGGATACTCTGTTTGGCGTAACTTACATGGTAATGAGCCCTGAGCATCCTCTGATCGACAAATATAAGGATGAGATTAAAAACTTTGATGAAGTAGTTGCCTACAGAGAGATGGCTGCCAGAAAGTCAGATTTTGAGCGTACTGAGCTTGCCAAGGATAAAACGGGCGTTATGCTTGACGGTATCACTGCAATTAATCCGGTAAACGGTGTGGAAATTCCGGTATGGATTTCCGATTATGTACTGATGACCTACGGAACCGGTGCTATTATGGCAGTGCCTGCCCATGATGAAAGAGACTGGGAATTTGCCAAGAAATTTAATATGCCGATTATCGAAGTAGTGGCAGGAAGCCCGGTTGATGTGAATGAAGCGGTATTTACGGATGTAGCTACCGGAACACTTGTGAACTCTGACTTTTTGAACGGACTTTCTGTGGCAGATGCAAAGAAGAAGATCATCGAATTTCTGACAGAAAAAGGAATCGGTCATGAGAAAACCAATTTTAAACTTCGTGACTGGGTATTCTCCAGACAACGTTACTGGGGAGAACCGATTCCTATTGTAAAATGTGAGAAGTGCGGTTATGTGGCTTTGCCTGAAAGTGAGCTTCCGCTTGAACTTCCCGAAGTGGAGAGTTATATGCCTACAGATAACGGCGAGTCACCACTTGCAACCATGACAGAATGGGTAAATACTACCTGTCCTCATTGTGGAGGCCCCGCCAAAAGAGAAACCGATACCATGCCCCAGTGGGCAGGTTCATCCTGGTATTTCTTAAGATATACAGATCCGACAAATGACAAGGAACTGGCAAGCAAGGAAGCATTAAATTACTGGATGCCTGTTGACTGGTATAATGGTGGTATGGAGCACACCACCTTGCACTTATTGTATTCCCGTTTCTGGCATAAATTCCTGTATGATGAGGGCGTAGTACCTTGTCCGGAACCTTACCAGAAGAGAACCTCCCATGGCATGATCCTTGGCGCTAACGGGGAAAAGATGAGCAAGTCCCGTGGCAATGTGGTGAACCCCGATGATATTGTGAGAGATTACGGCGCAGATACTCTTCGTACCTATGAAATGTTTATCGGAGCGTTTGATTTAAGTGCTTCCTGGTCGGAGGATGGTGTGAAAGGCTGCCGCAGATTCCTCGACAGAGTGTGGAAGCTGCAGGATATTCTGGTAGATGGCGACGGTTATTCTTCCGATATGGAAGTGAAGATTCACCAGACAATCAAGAAAGTAAGTAATGATTTTGAGAGCCTGAAATATAATACAGCCATTGCTGCCATGATGGCACTGATCAATGATTTCTATAAGAAGAATGCCATTACCAGAGGTGAATTTAAGACCTTACTTACCCTGCTGAATCCTGTTGCTCCGCATATCACAGAGGAAATCTGGCAAAAGGTTGGTTTTGAAGGAAGATTATATCAGACTACATGGCCTGAATATGATGAATCTAAGACACAGGAAGCAACTGTAGAAATTGCAGTACAGATCAACGGCAAGACAAGAGCAACTTTAAGCATCAATAAAACAGAAGAAAAGGATGCTGTAATCGCCAAAGCAAAGGAAGTTGTGGCTGACAAACTGACCGGAAACGTTGTAAAAGAAATTTACGTTCCGGGAAGAATCGTAAATCTGGTTTGCAAATAGGCAGTGCGAATGAAAAAGACTCAGGATCCTCCTGCTGGCAGGAAGGAGACTGGGTCTTTTGATATTCATAGGGAGTATAATCTGCTTACTTCTTTCTGACCCGTATAGCCAGTATTTTATCCATTTTACTGAGCTCTTCTGGGGTTGCCTGCTTTTTCAGCACAGTCACGATAGCATTAATTTCATCATCAGAAAAAGTGACATTTTTTTCCTGTCCCCGTTTGGCAACAGCCATCAGAAAAGGAAATAGCTGTTCTTTGCGTAAGCTGCTGCTTTCAAAAACAAGCGCCTGCAGGAATTCCAGTTTATAAGGATCGATATCCTTTAACGATTCATCTTTCATCCATTCATTTGTCATGTCCGTTACCTCCAAATAAGTTAAACATTTCTTTCTGCTCCGGTGTCATCATATTCATCAGCATATTCATGATGTCCGGTGTGCCGGAATTCTGACCGGACGAGTTTTTGCCGGAAAACAGGTCGCCGAAACTTCCCATATCCGGCATGAAATCTTTCATCAATTCCATGGTCTTTGACATTTCCTTGTACATTTCCATGCTTTGAAAGATATTACGAATCTGTTCAATCTGCTTTTTCTCGTCTTCTGTACAGTAGGGAAGAAGTTCTTCACATAATTTGAGCAGGTCGGGGGATGCTTCCTTCTCCATACAGCCACAGACAGGATAAGGGTGTTTTTTGTAGAAATCAAGAGTATAGTTCAGTTCCATTAATTTGATGTATACAGCAAGGGACTTCTGAGTCTGATTATCCATATAGGGCAGCATGATTTTCAGCATCGCAATGTGATTGGTGCTGAATAAGGTGTCAAATGCAATTACTTTGTTCTGTTCATTTGAATCCATGAATGCTCCTTAATGCTTGGTGTTTTTCCGTCTGCTAATTTATACTATGATTTCAGGTGTGTCCGTATGCAGAAAAGTAGGCCCTTTGCAGAGCCTACTTTTCAGAAATGATGAAAAGAAACAGTTGCTGTTATCAGCATCCCCAAGAGCCGTTACAGCAGAAAAGAATTAACAGAATGATGATAATGTCACATCCGCATCCGCAGTCATTGTTGCCGCCAAATAAGCCATTGCCGTTACCGCATCCGCCACAGCAGAAAAGTAAGATAATGATCCAAATGATGGAGTTGCATCCACATCCGTTATTGGAAACGTTATTTCCGCATCCACATCCTGTAGCTGTTAAATCACTCATTGTATTGCCTCCAAAAGGTTTTTATTATTTATGGTTTATCATATGTATTATGGCTTGTATGTGTTTCCACAAAAATAAAAAATGTTTTATTTGTAAACAGGATGTGATACAATGAACAAAAGGCGTCAATGATCTGCAAAAGGGTAAGGTCAGAAGGAGGGTATAGTTATGAAATTGTCGGAACTGAAAGAAGGTACACCGGTCAGAATACAGGCTTTTAAAGATGGGAATAATATTAATGACATATGGGGGAAAATTCGCAAAAATGCTAAGAATCAGTGCCAAATTGATATTTATTATTATGAAGGCGGAAATATCAATCTGAACTCACCGGAATATGAGATTCATGCTACTGCATATGATAATGGAGAGCATGAAATAGACTGGAATAATCAGAAAATAAGTGGACAGGAAGATGAAAGACTGGTAGAAAACAGAGATGCATTCAGAATTTATATAGGGATTCCTGTAGAGTGCACTGTTAATAATGAGGAAACAGCAGCACTGCTTGTAGACTTGAGTGAAGGCGGATTCCGGGTTGTTCTTAGAGAGCCGAGATCGTTTCGTGTAAAAAGTTCTGTGCGGATTAAAATTGAAGATGGTAACTTTAATTTTTCTATCAGTGGGAAAATTGTATAGAACAAAAAGGTAGATGATATTAAAACTATATATGGATGTGCTATTGATGTAAATCAGGAAAAAGAAAATGTTATTAACTATATTAAGGAAAAGCAGAAGAAGTTGTATGATGAGATAACGAAGGGAATTAATCCCTGATTTTTTAAAACAAATATATGGAAGACCCTCACGGCTTTGCAGGAAATAATGTGGGGGTCTTATTTTTTTAGAAATTTGGAATAGTTATAGTACAATATCTAGATAAAACCCTTGCATAAATTTCAAGATATAGTAAAATAAATTATATATGTCATAAAGGAGAAAGTGCGCCATGACGGCAGAAGAACTGACGGTAGCCGGCAGACGATTCAGAAGTAGGGCTGACTATGAAGCTGCTCTGCGTGATCAGAAAAAGATAGAGCGTATTAAGGCAGAAACGGATTTAAACAATCCAAAACAGATATATGAGTTATTTGGCGAATTAAAGAGCGGGGTTTTCCGTTTTGAAACTGTAGTCGGTACGGATTTTGACGATGAGATATATGAAAAAGTTGAAGAATTGAAAAAGCAGGGCATTACAACAGAAAATGCAGGACAATTTATTAATTCAAAAAATAAGAAAAAGCTATTGATTGAGAAGAAGGAAAGGAAAACTGACAAGAAACAGAAGGGGAACAGAAAAAAATCTGAACCTCAGGACATGAAGTATGATTCTAAAATGCAGAAACAGATTCTTCTTGAATTGAAAAAGCGTGAAAGAAGAAGAAAATTAGTTGTAGCTGTTGCTTCAGTTGTAGCAATCGGTTGTTTTTCCTACTTTGGAATATATTATTTTTATGATACACGCACAAGCATGGATTATGAAAGCCTGGCATCTTTAAAGGGAAGCGATGTATTGTCGAATACACCGAAAGCAAATGAAATATCCTTACATAAAACAGGAACTCAGTTGCCGGATATTCTTGATGAGTATAAAACTTTATATGAAAAGAATAAAAAGCTAATCGGATGGCTTAAAATTGACGATACAAATATAGATTATCCTGTAATGCAGACAAGTGACAATGATTATTATCTGGATCACAATTTTAATCAGGAATACGATAATAACGGTAGTATTTTTTTAGATTATAGTTGCAGCGTTTATCCTAGAAGCACGAATCTGATTTTGTATGGACATCATATGAAGTCGGGAAGTATGTTTGGACAGCTTCAAAAATATGCAAAAGAATCCTATGGAAAAGAACATGCAATCATTCAATTTGATACAATTTATGAAAAAGGAACTTATCAGGTAATGTATGTGTTCCGGTCTCAGGTATTTAATGACAATGATGTTGTTTTTAAATATTATCAGTTTATAAATGCAAATTCGGAAGATGAGTTTAATTATTATATGAATGAAATGTGCGCACTCAGCCTGTATGATACAGGTGTGAGCGCAAGTTATGGTGATAGCTTATTAACATTATCCACCTGTGATAGTTCACAGACGGATGGAAGATTTGTGGTAGTAGCGAAACGAATCTAGAATCCGAAAAGGAGTTTTATAATGACAAAAGGTGTAAAGAACAAAAAGAACAGGAAATTGAGGAAACAGGCTCGCAAGACAATAGGAGCATTGTTGATGGTTTCTGCAATCGCAGTGGCAGCCATACCGGTTCCAAATGTCAGTGCGAGCATTGAGACTGCACCGCAGAGAGTGGCAGTTGCTAATTATGTAGATAGCAGTATGACTTCTTATGAAACTGTTGGTGGAAGAGTTGCACCTGCTACATGGAATAGTACTGTTCCTTATGTGGATGAGGATGCGACTATTTATACTACAGGTGATGGTATGTTTCAGTTTGCCTATATTCGCCCCAGTTCTACAGACGGAGATGAGGTCGCTGTTATTTTGGGAGCAAACGTTACCAATCTCGCTAACGGAGACCTGATGATTCCAAGTACAGCAGATGCGTATAGAAAATATACAGCCAATACTACCAGTACAGGTTATGTGGCTGTAAGCCGTAATAATAAGTTCCTTTATTATCTCAAAAAGGAGCATAAGGAACAGGGCGGCTATAAGATGTATGAAGTCACCGGCTATCCAGATGGAGAAAAAATTGTACTCGATTATGATCCAAAGTTATATCCACAGGATGCGGAAATGAAAACGGAATATGTAGAAACAGTAACAGTAGATGAGCCAGTGTTGAATGAAGATGGTACTGTTAAAAAAGATGAGCAAGGGAATACTATAACCAGGCCGGTTCAGCAAGAAAACAGATATCCTGTTATTCCCGTCTATGAAGAAACTTTCAGACCTTGTTATTATGATACTCGAAGTGAATGGGAAGGTTTGGCTGATAATCAGTTGTATTATTGGGATGAAAGCAAAGGACCAAATCCTGCTTATGAAGCAAATACTGTAAATACAGCGATGTTCAGCTTGGAAACAGAAGAGGCTACTCCTACGTCAACGGTAACTGTAAGTCAAACACCTGCCGGTGAGATGGTAGAAGAACCTGTTGCAATGTCTACAGCAACACCAACACCAACAACAGAGCCTACAGCAACACCAACAACAGAGCCTACAGCAACACCAATAACAGAACCTACAGCAACACCAACAGTAGAACCGTCACCAACAGAACCTGTGCCCACCCCCACTACAGAGAATGATTCAATAGTAAATGGGAATGGCATGGAGGAACAACAGCAGCAGGCGACTTCTTTGGAAAACGAGACCGCGAAAGGTCTTAGTGCCGTGACAGTAGAGGTAAAGTTAGATTCTGCAATTATGACTCAACGATCCATAAATTTGAATATTATTTCCGAACCGTTAAGGATAGAAGACAATGGTATTGGTGATGTAAACGTTGGAGAAATAAAACAGGATGATCCTACTAAACCGGAATATTTCTATCTGGCAACAGATAAGGGAGATCAGCGAATACATGATGCTAAAGTACAGTACATTGGCAGACAGTATTTGGAAGGTAGTAATGGTGAATGGAGAATTGCGGTAAATGGGACAAATGGTGGTCTGGTTACCAAAGATAATCCTGAAGATGGTGTATTTGCAAATAAAGGTCAGATTGCAAACCTTACAATTGGTGAGAACTTATTAGGTATAGGAGACTACGCATTTTACGGGTGTAGTGGTCTCAACAGCGTAACATTGAATAATGGTTTAAGTACTATTGGGAATGGTGCTTTTGCAAACTGTGTCAATATGAAAAGTTGCGATATGCAGTTGAAATCTGCAATTAAAATTATTGGTAAGGATGCATTTATGAATTGTCGTGGATTGACAAATCTGACAATTCCCATTAACGTGGAGGCCATTGGTGATTATTGCTTTCAAGGATGTGATGGCTTGCAGACCATAGACCTTTGCGGCAATGGATCCAATGTGTTGCTTAGCATTATCGGTTATAAAGCATTTGAAAATTGTTCCAAACTGACATCAATTACATTTCCCGATAATTTTATGCAGACATATCCATCAGGAAGTAACTGGATAGATATAAAGAGTAAAGAAGACGGGAAAATACCTGTTTCCTATTTCTCGGGATGTACTTCTCTGCAATATATCAAGATTCAGAATACTACTTTGGATATTGTAGATGAGGGATTTGATCCTGTTACAAAGGATGGTGTGGAGATTGGAGAAGGTGATCACACTCAGTATGGAACAGAAACAGGTTGCTCCATTGAAAATTTCCTAAAGACGGTACCCAGTATTTTTTATTTTGAAGGTCCGGAGGTTTCTGCTATACATGATACGGCGAAAAATCACTCCGCTGCGTTTAAATATCTGGAACAGGATAAGTTTGAAAAGGTGGTATTGTGCCCTGAAACAGAAAATGATGGGCCACATGAAGCTACTTTTATTGTTAATTCCAATAATCAGCTGATTGAAATGCAGATTGATCCTAAGTGTGGTGAAATAGAAATTCCGTCAAATATCGGTGCATATGGAGTGGAAACTATTTCTTCCACCAGCTTTCAGAATAACTGTTTCCTAAAAAAGATACATATTCCGGCAACAGTGAAGCTGATAGAAACGAATGCTTTTAAGGGTTGTCACAATCTGAAGGACGTCATTTTTGAACAGCCGGAGAATCCGCAACTTGTAATCCAGGATAATGCGTTCAATACGCAGGATGTAGCTTATCATAATATCAATTGTCCTAATCAGACATTGGCAGATGAACCGGTACTTACCTTCAGCGGTACCATTTCTCCTGAATCGGTACCTTTCCAGTATGCCATGAATCCTGTTAATAATATTAATGTGGGAACTCAGCCTTTAACCTATATTACATATTACAGTGGATGGCCAACCAACTTGACGGTTAAGTATAATCCTGATACGGATAAGAATGAACTGTTGGATTATCCACGTTACAGTGAACTTGTAAATTATGATTTGAATTCTTATCCCTATATGACAGAAGACTATGTGAATGCTGCAAAGACAGCTGTTGAGGCTTATGAAACATATATAAGAAACGATCAGAAGGGAAAGGCACCTACACAAAACCAGATGAATATTGTCAATTCTGCGTTGAATATCAATCTTCCTGCAGGAATAGAGGCAATTGCCGATGGAATTTTCTCGGGAGTAGATAGTGAAAATGAGACAGTGGATGGGCAGAGTGTAAATACAGATGTTCAATCTGTTACCATGAACACGGTAGAAACTGTAGAATCATATACTTTTGCAGGATGTACGAAGCTTAATGGCTTTTATATGTCAGGTGGGAATAAAATAGATGATTATGCATTTAAGAATTGTACTTCCCTGGCAAATGTCAGTGTAGCATCAACGGT
>JBJEMT010000038.1:0-34025 GCA_051879815.1 Suilimivivens sp.
AGGAGTTAATTCCACCGCATAAGCGGACGGTGGAATTAACTTTTGAAATTTTCAAAAAATGTGTTAATAGGATAAAAGCATTGTTTTTACCAAGTAGAAATGGTATACTGAAATAGATTAATTTGTTACAAAAGTGTTAAGAACGGAGGTTTACATATATGAAAAAATTCTTTTCGAAGACCAGAGGGAAAACGCGCAGAAAGCCGGTGAACGAAAAGAAGATGTCTAAGGTACTTGACTGGGTTGATTTTGACGATGAAGATCTGGATGAGGAGGAAGAAGAATACGAGGATGAAGAGGAGATAGAAGAGGAAGAAGAGTACGAAGAAGATGAGATAGACGACGAATATAAAGATGAAGATGAAGACGACGAGGAATACGAGGAAGAGTATGATGATGTCTCAGAAGAAGATGAGGACGACGAAGTAGAGGAAATCGAAGAAATCGAAAATGATGATGAAGAAGATGAAATCGAAGATGATGAGGAAGAAGAATACGAGGATGAAGAGGAGATAGAAGAGGAAGAAGAGTACGATGAAGAAGAGTATGACGAAGAAGATGAGATAGACGACGAATATGAAGATGAAGAAGAGTACGATGAATACGAAGATGAAGATGAGGAATATTACGGCAAAAAACCTGAAGGCTTTCGAAAAGTAATCTTCTTTTTCTCAAACATGAGTATAGTAGACCACGTTGTGGCATTTACGGGCATAATCGTTCTTGCACTGGGTATCCTGGCAGGTGTTCTGTACTTTGGTGCAAAATCCGATGAGAAGCAGATTGCAGCCTTTGCAGAAGTGGGAGAAGGAATTGAGGAAATTCCTGTTATCGGAGAAAGCGGTCTTCTGGCAATTTCAGATGCCCAGACTGCCAGACTGCTGGCAGCGGAAATGGAGGAAATAGAGCAGGAAGCTGTTGAACAGGAAGAGGAAAGCTCTAAAACAGAGATCGCTATGAACCTGACCTCTATTCAAAAGGATTTAAAGATCAAATTTACCAATAAAAACACAGGGAAACTGATTCCCAGTGTGGCTTTTGAAGTAGAGATCGTTGCGCCATCCGGGGATACTTATGTACTTATTGATGAAGATAAGGACGGTATTATTTATCAGAAGGATATCGCTTCAGGGAAATATAAAGTAGCGATCATAGGACCTTCTGATTTGAAAGGATACAGCTTTTCTTCTGAAGCCATAGCGATTACGGTTCGTGATACCATTGAATATAAGAAGGTCGAAGTGGCAGATGAAATTAAAACAGAGTCTGAAGTTAATGCGGCAGTAGAGGATACTGCGGTCAATGAAACGGTAGTGGAATCCACAAATACCGATACGGTGGAATGGGTGGAATCTACTAAGACTTTGATCGAGGGTACGGAAACAACGTCGGAAGGTTATGAAAGAGTAGACAGGTCGGAAATTACGGATCCAAGCACGAAGGCGGCGATAGGATTCAGACTGCTGACGGAGGAAAATCCGACGCAAACTCCGGAAAATGGGTCTGGCTCAGAAGAAGATACCAACCCCACAGAAGAGCCAACGCCGGATCAGACAGAAGAACCAACGCCGGAACCAACGGCAGAGCAGACGGAAGTACCTACCGCAGAACCGACACCGGAACCGACTGCAGAATCTATTCCTACACCAACGGTCAAGCCAACAGAAAAGCCTACGCAGGCACCAACGGTCAAGCCAACAGCATTGCCAACGGCGGCAGCTACGGCGACACCTACGGTAAGTCCGACAGCTACACCGAAACCAACAACTGATAACAGTGCAAGGACGGATACATCTACGGATTTATTGTCCAACAGTGGAGACAAGCTGTATGTGCTGAATTCGGACGGCAGCTACCGGGAAGCAAAATATGCGGATTATTTCGATGATAATATAAAGGAATTTTACAAAAAAACTTCCAAGACTACTGGCGAGTACCGATATACCGGATGGCAGACAATAGATGGTTCTACCTATTATTTTGATAAAAATGGAAATTATGTTACCGGTAAGCAGATTATTCAGGGAGCGGAATACAATTTTAATGAAAACGGAGTACTGGATAATGGTTCCGGTCATCTTGGAATTGATGTTTCCAAGTGGAACGGCAATATTGACTGGAATGCGGTGAAGAACAGCGGTGTTTCCTATGCCATCATCAGATGCGGATATCGCGGTTCCACTACAGGGGCTTTGATTGAAGATCCCATGTTCCGGTCCAATATTCAGGGAGCACAGAATGCGGGGATTAAGGTTGGCGTTTATTTCTTTACCCAGGCTATAAGCGAAGTGGAAGCAGTAGAGGAAGCTTCCATGGTTCTTAGCCTGATCAAGGGATATAATATCACTTATCCTATATTTCTGGATGTAGAGCCAAGTAACGGCCGTGGTGATGGTATCAGCGTGGATACCAGAACGGCAGTTTGCAAGGCCTTCTGCCAGACCATACAGAATTCCGGCTATAAAGCAGGTATTTACGCGAATAAGACCTGGTTTAACGAAAAGATCAATACGCCCAGTCTGACGGGATATAAGATCTGGCTGGCTCAGTATGCGGCAGCTCCCACTTATACAAGGACCAAATATGATATGTGGCAGTATTCCTCCACGGGGAAGATTTCCGGTATCAGCGGCAACGTAGATATGAATATCAGCTATCTGGGTTATTAGGATTGCCCTTTTGTTTGAAATGTTGTATAGTGAATCGTGGATATAAAGAATACGATTATAAATAAAATCATAAATAGGGAAAGGCAAAAATTATGAGAACTTATCTGGTAACAGGAGGAGCAGGCTTTATCGGTTCCAATTACATTCACTACATGTTTAAGAAGTATGACAATGAGATCAGGATCATCAACGTGGATGCCCTCACTTATGCAGGCAATCTGGAAAACCTGAAGGATATCGAGACGAGAGAAAATTATACCTTTGTGAAGGCAGATATTTGTGACAAGGAAGCCATTTCCGGAATTTTTGCAGAAAATGATATTGACAGAGTGGTACATTTCGCAGCAGAGAGCCACGTGGACAGAAGTATCAAAAATCCGGAGGTATTTGTACAGACTAATGTACTTGGAACAGCTGTCATGCTGAACTGTGCAAAGGCGGCATGGGAAAACCCTGACGGAACTTTTAAGGAAAACAAAAAGTTCCTCCACGTGTCAACCGATGAAGTGTACGGTTCGCTGGAGGAGGACGGCGGATACTTTTATGAGACCACACCCTATGCGCCTCACAGCCCCTATTCTGCCAGCAAGGCAAGCTCGGACATGCTGGTAAAGGCATATATGGATACCTATAAATTCCCTGCCAATATTACCAACTGTTCCAACAATTACGGACCGTATCAGTTCCCTGAAAAACTGATCCCTCTTATCATCAACAATGCATTGCAGGGAAAGAAGCTTCCGGTTTATGGGGACGGAAAGAATGTCCGTGACTGGCTCTATGTGGAGGATCATGCCAAGGCTATTGATATGGTACAGGAAAAGGGACGGCTTTTTGAAACCTACAATGTAGGCGGACATAATGAAAAACAGAATATTGAGATCATTCATATTATTCTGGATACCCTGCAGGAAATGCTTCCTGAAGGGGATCCCAGAAAAGAACTGGTAAGCGAGAACCTGATCACTTATGTGGAGGACAGAAAGGGACACGACAGAAGATATGCCATTGCCCCCGATAAGATCAAAGCAGAGATCGGCTGGGAGCCGGAGACCATGTTTAAGGAGGGTATCAGACGAACCATTGCCTGGTTCTTTGAGCATGAGGAATGGATGAAGAATGTGACAAGCGGTGATTACCAGAAGTATTATGAGGATATGTATCAGGGGAAATAAACAAATCGTGCAGCAATGATGCAAGAAGGATGGGAGTGATTTACAATCACTCCCATTTTGTGGTATACTATTAATATCTGTGCTTATGTCTTTGAATGTAAGCAGTAATGATTCGGAGGTATTTATCATGAAGGGAATAATTCTGGCCGGAGGTTCGGGAACAAGACTGTATCCCCTGACCAAGGCTATCAGTAAACAGATCATGCCTGTCTATGACAAGCCTATGATTTATTATCCGCTTTCCACACTGATGCTGGCAGGTATCAGGGAAATTCTGATCATATCAACGCCAAGGGATCTGCCGGTATTCGAAGATCTTCTCGGGGACGGAAGCCAGCTTGGCATGAAGTTTTCCTATGCGGTTCAGGAGCAGCCAAGAGGCCTTGCCGATGCCTTTATCATCGGAGCAGAGTTTATCGGGAAGGATTCTGTAGCGCTGGTACTTGGAGACAATATTTTTTACGGCCAGAGCTTTTCAAAGGTGCTCAGGGAAGTGGCATCCAGAGAAAGCGGAGCCACCATTTTCGGCTATTATGTCCGGGATCCCAGAGAATACGGTGTAGTAGAGTTTGATGAAACAGGAAAAGCCTTGTCCATCGAAGAAAAACCGGAGCATCCAAAGAGTAACTATGCGGTACCGGGGCTTTATTTCTATGATAATGATGTTGTGGAGATTGCGGCAAACGTAAAACCCTCTGCAAGGGGAGAAATCGAGATCACCAGCATTAACAACGAATACTTAAGAAGAGGTACTCTTCGTGTGGAGACCCTTGGAAGAGGCTTTGCATGGCTGGATACGGGAAACCATGATTCCCTGCTTGATGCGGCGGATTTTGTGGCAGCGTTCCAGAAGAGACAGGGGCTTTATATCTCCTGCATTGAAGAGATTGCCTATAAGAGAGGTTTTATTGATAAGGAGCAGCTCCTTAGACTGGCAGAGCCTCTTATGAAGACTGATTACGGTAAATATATGAAGGAAGTGGCAGAGGGACTCTGATCTGAGAGAGCGCGTAATCTGTGATACTTCCAAATGGAGGAAAAATGGGAAAGATAACGGTTGAAACATGTGAAATAGAAGGACTTAAGGTGATCACACCTGCCATCTTTGGGGATTCCAGAGGTTATTTTATGGAAACCTACAATTATAACGATTATAAGGAAGCCGGAATTGATCAGGTATTTGTGCAGGATAATCAGTCGGCATCAGTAAAAAATGTATTGCGCGGACTTCATTTCCAGATCAATTATCCACAGGATAAGCTGGTGAGAGTTGTCAGCGGGGAAGTGTTTGATGTGGCAGTAGATTTACGTCCCGGTTCCAAGACCTATGGGAAATGGCATGGTGTGGTGCTTTCTGCAGAGAATAAAAAGCAGTTCTTTATTCCCAAGAATTTTGCACACGGCTTTGTGGTTTTGTCCGATTATGCGGAATTTGCTTATAAATGCACCGATTTTTATCATCCCAATGATGAGGGCGGACTGAAATTTGATGATCCCGATATCGGTGTGGAATGGCCCATTGCGCCGGGAACCGAACTGATCATGTCCGATAAGGATAAGAAGTGGGGCGGCATCAGGGAGTATACCAGATGGCGGGAATCCCTCAAATAATAAACAGGAAAGATTGGATCACAGAGAATGAAAAGCAGTAAGAAAAAAATACCAAAGCCTGTGGGAATCGCTATCTTTTATGCCATCTGCCTGCTGGTAGCTATCATGGTAGTGATGCATAATAACCCACTGGCGCCGGATCAGCATACGGAAAATTTAAAGAAATTCTGTGCCTGTGCACTGCTTACGCTGGCGTGCATCATTTTTGGCGTTTATTATGACAGAATGTTCATCATTCCCAGGGAACTGTTTCAGAGCAGAGAACTGATCTGGAAGCTTGCCAAAAATGATTTTAAGAAACGTTATGCCGGCTCCTATCTTGGTTTTTTATGGGCACTGGTGCAGCCTGTGGTGACGGTTGTCATGTATTACATTGTTTTTGATGTGATTTTTGATACCAAAAGTGAAATGGTGGCAAGCGGAGTGGAGGTTCCTTATGTGCTGTTTCTGACGGCAGGGCTTGTCCCCTGGTTTTACTTTTCGGAGGCAATCACCAACGGAACCAATGCCCTTCTGGAATACAGCTACCTTGTGAAAAAGGTGGTGTTCAATATCAGTATTCTGCCCATTATCAAACTGATCGCAGCCACCTTTATTCATGTTTTTTTTGTGGCAGTACTTTTGATCGTGGCGGCAATTTACGGATATTATCCTAATGTGTATACGATACAGGTGGTTTACTATAGCTTTTGTATGTTTGTGCTGGTGCTGGCCATGAGCTACTGTACCTGTGCAATTGTGGTATTCTTCAGGGATCTTGCGCAGATCATCAATATTGCTTTGCAGGTTGGTATGTGGGCGACACCCATTCTCTGGAATATCGGAATGATAAATGACGACAGGCTGGTCACCCTGGTAAAGCTGAATCCGCTTGTCTATATTGTAAACGGGTACAGGAATGCCATATATGGGGATGAATGGTTCTTTGAACACTTTTATTCCTCCACTTATTTTTGGATATTTACAGTAACGCTGTTCTGCATCGGATCTCTGATCTTTAAGCGTTTAAAGGTTCATTTTGCAGATGTGCTGTAGCTGATACAGTGCAAAGGAGACATTACATGGAAGACAGGAAAGTCGCAATACAGGTGAAAGGGTTGGAAAAGGCCTATAAGCTGTATGATAAGCCCTCTGACCGTTTAAAAGAGGCTCTTTTACTCAGCAGAAAGAAAAAGTACAAGGAACACTACGCCTTAAAGGGTGTGGATCTCACCATTTATCAGGGAGAAACGGTAGGCATTATCGGTACCAACGGCTCCGGGAAATCTACCATTCTCAAAATAATAACAGGTGTTTTGAATCCTACAAGCGGTAGCGTGAAGGTGAACGGAAGAATTTCGGCGCTGCTTGAACTTGGGGCAGGCTTCAACATGGAATATAACGGTATCGAAAATATCTATCTGAACGGAACCATGATCGGATTTTCCAAAAAGGAGATTGATGAGAAGCTGGATGACATTTTAAGCTTTGCCGATATCGGAGATTATGTTTATCAGCCTGTAAAAACGTATTCCAGCGGTATGTTCGTGCGGCTGGCTTTTGCGGTTGCCATTAATATTGAGCCGGAAATACTGATTGTAGATGAAGCTTTGTCTGTGGGTGACGTGTTTTTTCAGGCAAAATGCTATCATAAATTTGAAGAGTTTAAACAGCTGGGAAAGACCATTGTATTTGTGAGCCATGATCTGAGCAGTATCAGCAAATACTGTGACAGAGTTGTACTGTTAAATCAAGGGGTAAAGCTTGGTGAGGGAAGTCCCAAGGAGATGATCGATGCTTACAAACAGGTGCTGGTTGGGCAGTATACCGCACCGGCAGAGGAAGAGACGACGCTTCTTGATGATAAGGAGATAACGGCGGCTGCAGCTTACGCCAACCGGAAAAAAGAGGAAGCCGGAATGGTAAATCCTGATTTACTGGAATATGGTACTAAGGCTGCAGTGATAGAAGAGTATAAAATAACAGATGATACGGGAAGAGACACCAGCGCCATAATAAAAGGGAAACAATGTACCATACAAATGAAGGTGCGGTTTATGGAGGATATCGAAGCTCCGATTTTTGCTTTTACCATTAAAAATATTAAGGGCGTTGAGATTACGGGAACCAATACCATGGTAGAGAAAGCATTTTTGCAACCGGTAAAGGCAGGAAGTATAATGGAGGTTACTTTTACCCAGGATATCAATCTTCAGGGAGGAGAATATCTCCTTTCTCTCGGAGTCACAGGCTTTGAAAAAGAAGATTTCCAGGTATACCACAGGCTTTATGATGTGATGAACATGACAGTGATTTCAGACAAAGATACCGTTGGGTATTATGATATGAACTCAGAGGTGACCTGCCGGCTGAGTTCATGAAAAGAAATTCTTCTAATTCAGGTCAGTTCATGATACAGATCGCTTTTGAAAGGAAAGGACAGGCTATGAGCGAAAAGACAAACAAGCCTATTCATTTAAAACAGGAAGAATTGTTAAATGCCCTCCCTGAAAGGATTGGCAAGGTAACACTTGATTACAGCCATTATCCGGGGGAGGATCTTTATAGTGACGGAAATATTGAGGATGAGCTGCTTGCTATCGTAAAGGAAGCTTCCCGTGTGGAATATCCTTCTATTATTGAAAAAAAGGGAAGCTGGCCTATCCTCTATCATCTCTCTCCTCTTCGTGCCAATATTGTGGATTGGCTTCCCATTGACAAGAGCCATAAGGTACTGGAAATCGGTTCCGGTTGTGGGGCTATTACGGATAAGCTTTCGGAAAAAGCCGGGGAAGTGACCTGTGTGGATCTGTCTGCCAAAAGAAGTCATATTAACGCCTACAGAAATCAGGACAGGGATAATATCACTATCCATGTGGGAAACTTTAATGATATTGAACCGGAGCTTTCTGATGATTACGATTATGTGTGCCTGATCGGAGTATTTGAATACGGACAGTCCTATATTCCTTCGGAAACTCCTTATGAGGACTTCCTGAAGATCATGCTGAAACATGTTAAAAATAACGGTCGTCTTGTTATTGCCATTGAAAACAGACTGGGAATGAAATATTTTGCAGGATGTAAAGAGGATCATGTGGGAACTTATTTCAGCGGTCTTGAAGGGTATCCGGAGGGCGGAAGCGCCAGAACCTTTTCAAGACCCGGACTTGAGAAGATCATGGAAAGCTGCGGCGTGAAGGATTACTCTTTTTACTATCCCTACCCGGATTACAAATTTCCCACGGTGCTATATTCGGACAAGAGACTTCCTAACCCTGGGGAACTTACAGATAACATGCGTAATTTTGACCGTGACAGAATGGTTCTTTTCAATGAAAAGTATGCCTTTGACGGAATGATCAGAGATGGTCTGTTTCCTGTCTTTTCCAACTCTTATATGGTCATTATAGGGAAAGAACCGGAAACCATCTATACAAAATACTCCAATGACAGGGCGGAAGAATATGTGCTCCGCACGGAAATAGTGGAAACGCCGTCGGGAAAGGTGATCAGAAAGCTGCCTCTTTCCGAAAGCGCAAGGGAGCATATCAAATCAATGGAGCATTCTTATCGGCTGCTTCTTAAAAGATACGAGGGAAGCGGGCTGCACATTAATCCCTGCTTACTGGCAACAGATGGCAGCTATGCGGAGTTTCCCTTTGAAAAGGGAACAACATTGGAGGAATTGCTGGACAGGTGTCTTGATAAAGATGATATGGATGAATTCTACCGGCTGTTTGACAGATATCTTGCGTTGATTTCTTTTGGGGAGGACAGTGGAGTTACGGACTATGATCTGATTTTTGCCAATATTCTGGTGGACGGAGATACCTGGACGGTGATAGATTATGAATGGACAGTGGAAAAAGCGGTACCCACAAAGGAGATTGCATTCAGAGCTGTTTATTGCTATGTATTGGAAGAAGAAAAAAGAAATAAATTAAATCTTGATTTTATAATTGATAGGCTCGGAATTACACCTTCTGAGGCGGAGGAGTATCGAAAAAAGGAATTGCAGTTCCAGAAGCAGGTGACAGGGAAACGTAAATCCATGGGAGAGATCCGGGCATCTATTGGAACCTACAGTGTGGATCCCAAGAAGTTAATGGAAGAGCATCTGCAGGAGATACTGGATAAGAGAATCCAGATTTACACGGACCGTGGGAACGGCTTCTCTGAGGCGAATTCGTACTATATGCCGGATGTTTATATTGATGAGTACACTATAGAGGCAGAAATTCCCTTTGACGGGAATGTGAAAGCACTCCGAATCGATCCTGCTGACAGGGTATGTATTGCCAAAGTGGAAGAAATGGTTTTGAATGGTGTAGCAGTTCCCATGACCAGGAAGAATTTCCTTACAAATGGAAAGGCTGTAAGAAACGGCAGTATCGTGTTTACAACGACAGACCCCAATATGACGATCAAGGTATCGGAGCTTCCCATGCAGGGAGAAAATGTTCTCTCTTTTAAAATGAAGCTGACACCATTGCCGGAAACGATTGCGACGGACGTATCGGAAAGTGTGAAAAAAATCTTCTAGGCTTAAATAAGGATTTAGCATTTGAATCAGAAAATGAGAGGGAAAAGGATGTGTCTTACATGACTTCTTTGAAGCAGAGCGTGAAGCAGATCTTAATTAATAAACAGCATAAAATTTACGAAAAAAAACTTTCCGAGAAGAAAATGTCTTATTCTGACTGGATCGTAAAGCAGGAAAAGAAGCTTCAAATTGATGATATTATTGTTTTGGAAAGAGAAAAATTTCTGACAAATGATTCTGAAATCGTTTCAAATGGCGGAGAAAAAAACAAAAATGAAGGATTTCATTCAGAAAATGAAACTTCTTATCGAAATTTCGAAGTTTTAGACAAGAAGGGGAGAAAAGAAAAAAAATATAATTTTCTGATTGTATCTATGGGAAAAGGAGAGGAAAAAGATCTTCCCTATCTATGTGAAATTTGCGAAAAAAGCAAAGCAGATGCTATTTTATTTACGCTTTCGGAGGGAGAAATTGCAAAAATCGCACTTCCTCTTATTTATCAAAAATTTTCGGAAAATGAAAATATAATCCTGATTTATGGAGATGAGGATGTCAAAAAGGCGGGGGAGAGAGAAAAGCCCTGGTTCAAGCCGGACTGGTCGTTTGATACTTTCCTTTCCTATTTCTATCTGGGAAGTCTTGTAGCGGTAAGAGCAGATGCGCTCCAAAAGCTGTGTAATAAAGAAAAGCCAGGAAGCGGTGAAAGGGCAGTGAATCTCTATCAGCTCTGCTGTCTGTTGCTGGAAGCACAGGGAAAAGACGATCTGGGAGGATATGGAAAGGATAGAGTCTTTCATATCCCTGAAATATTATTTCACAGCAAGACAGAAGGCTATGAAACGATCAAAGATATGAAACTGCCGGAGGGACTGGTTCCGGAGCCGGATGAGAAACCTCTGATTTCCATTATTATCCCCTCCAAGGATAATCCCCGGGTCTTGTTTACCTGCATTTATTCCCTGCTTGATGAGACAGACAGTCCTTATCCTTTTGAGATTCTGGTTATTGATAACGGAAGCAGGGAAGAAAACAAAGCGACCATCGAGAGAGAAGCAGAAAAATTAAATCAGGAAGTCAATTGTGGAAAAGCTTTTTGCGGAATCACTTATCACTATCAGCCCATGTTATTTAATTTTTCCAGAATGTGTAATCTGGGAGCGTCTTTGGCGAAAGGGCAGCTTTTTCTTTTCCTGAATGATGATATGGAGATCATTCAGTCAAACTGGCTTACCCTGCTTGCTGACAAGGCTGTGCTTTCTTATGTGGGCGCTGTGGGGGCGAAGCTTCTTTATCCGGATTCCGATATTATCCAGCATGCAGGCATTACCAATCTGAGAGTGGGACCTGCCCACAAACTGCAGTTTTTGTCTGACAAAGAGGTACATTATTATGGAAAGAACCGCTTTGTTCATGACGTAATGGGGGTAACGGGAGCCTGTCTTTTAGTAAAAAAGGAAGTCTTTGGAAAAGCGGGAGGCTTTGCAGAAGAACTGGCCGTTGCCTTCAATGATGTGGATCTGTGTTATACCATTTATGAAATGGGATATTCTAATATAGTGAGAAATGATGTGATTTTGTATCATCATGAGTCCTTAAGCAGAGGGAAGGATGGAGAATCCGAGGAAAAGCAGCTGCGTCTCCTTCGGGAAAAGGATGTCTTGTATGAAAGACATCAGGGGCTCTACGGAAAGGACCCTTTCTATCACAAGTACCTGACTACGGATATGCTGGAATCAGGATATTCCCCGGCGTATCATTATCAGGTCACCCTGGATATGCCCTGGGCATCGGTGACAGAAGAAAAAGAGCTGTCCTCCGCTGTCAGAGAGGACAGGTGCGTTGTTCTTGGCATGGAATGTGCCATGGATATTTACAAATGGAAATACGGTGTCTCTCCGGACAAGGGCAAAAGAAAGCCGAAGGATGAGGATATGGGCTATTACTTCCAGGGATATTCTTTTATTATCGGAGCAGATAACGCATGTTATAAAAAGACACTGTTACTCCAAAACAAAGAAAATATGCGGGTTTTCAGGATTTCGCTGGATGAGAGATACCGTCCTGATATCAAGAACAATCTGAGGGATCAATTAAATGTAGATTTAACAGGTTTTGCGGCCAAGGTGAGGCTCGCTGACATTCCGAAGGGAACATACCGCTTCGGAATGCTGGCAGAGGATCAATGTTCCAGGCAGAAGCTTGTAAATTTCAGCAGCTGGGTGCTGCAGGCAGGAGAAAATGAGCATGGATTATAGGGAAGCATATGAAAAAGAGCATATCAAAACCGCGGATCTGGCAGAACGTGTGGCGGTTCTTGAAGCAAAGAATGAGGAACTGAATTTTAAGCTGAACAGAATCAAGAATAATCCTCTCTGGAAAGCCAGCGCACCTTTAAGAAAGTGCATGCACTTTGTAATCAGGCAGAAGGACAGAGTGAAGAACTGCGGAAATTTAAGGGGCGTTATTGCCAAGCTGAAATACAAGAAAATTGAGCGGGAGGCCATGGAGCAGTTCGGAACAAAGAGTTTTCCGGATGAAGCCAGGGCGAGGGCGGAAAGAGAACAGGTCTTTGAAAGAATGGTGAAGATCAGTATTCTGGTGCCTCTCTGGAATACCCCGGAGGATTTCCTGCGTGAAATGATAGAATCCGTCACCTCACAGACCTATGAAAACTGGGAGCTTTGTCTTGCAGACGGATCGGACAAAGAACATGAAAATGTGGCAGCCATTGTGCGGGAATATCAGGAGAAGGACAAGCGCGGCAGGATTCTTTATAAAAAGCTTGCAAAGAACGAGGGAATTGCCGGGAATACCAACCAGTGCCTTACCATGGCAACAGGTGAGTTTATCGGACTTTTTGACCATGACGATGTTCTGCATCCCAGTGCGCTGTATGAATATGTAAAGGCAATCAATGAAAAGAATGCGGATTACATATACTGTGATGAAACCACCTTTAAGAGTGGAGATATCAATAAGATGCTGACCATGCATTTTAAACCGGACTATGCCATCGATAATCTTCGCGCCAACAACTATATCTGTCATTTCAGTGTGTTTGCAAGAGAACTTTTAGACGGAACGGAACTGTTTCGGACAAGATTTGACGGAAGCCAGGATCACGATATGATCCTCCGCCTTACGGACCGCGCAAAAAATGTGGTGCATGTGCCAAAGCTCCTCTATTATTGGAGAAGCCATCCGGGCAGCGTTGCATCGGATATTAATGCCAAGCCCTATGCTATTCAGTCGGCAAAGGATGCAGTGGCAGATCATTTAAAGCGCCACGGTTTTGAACATTTTCAGATTACCTCCACAAGAGCGTTTGAGACGATCTTCAAGATCCGATACCAGATTCTTGGCGATCCGAAGATATCCATTGTCATAGCAAACAAGGACCATGTGGAGGATCTGAAGCGCTGTATCACTTCCATTATGGAAAAGTCTACCTACGAAAATTATGAGATCATTGTGGTGGAGAATGGAAGTGAGACAAAAGAGATTTTCGATTACTATGAAAAGCTGAAAGAATATCCCAATGTAAAGGTAGTGACTTATCAGACAGAAGGAAGCTTTAATTATTCCAGAGTCAATAATTTCGGGGTAAAGGCGGCAGAGGGAGAGTATATTCTGCTTCTGAATAATGATACAGAGGTCATCACCGTAAACTGGATGGAAGAGCTTCTTATGTATGCCCAGCGGGAGGACGTTGGGGCGGTGGGAGCCAAGCTTTATTACGGAAACAAGACCATTCAGCATGCAGGTGTAGTGCTTGGTCTTGGTGCTCACAGGACAGCGGGGCACAGCCACTACGGACAGCACAGAGAGAACCTTGGATATATGGGAAGGCTTTGCTATGCCCAGGATGTTTCTGCAGTGACAGGCGCATGTCTGCTTGTAAAAAAGAAGCTGTTTGAGGAAGTGGAAGGACTGGACGAGAGCTTTGCCATTTCCTTGAATGATGTGGATTTCTGCTTAAAGCTGCGGGAAAAGGGACTTTTAAATGTATTTACACCTTTTGCGGAGCTGTATCATTTTGAGTCCGTTTCAAGAGGACTGGATGATCAGGGAGAAAAAGCAAAGCGCTACAATGATGAGTCCGACAGATTCCGCAAAAAATGGAAGGAAGTGCTGGAAAAAGGAGATCCTTACTATAATCCAAACTTTTCACTGGATCGAAGTGACTTTGCTTTGAAAATATAGACATGTTATGGTATACTGTAATATAGTTGACATCGTTAACTGTATAACGGATTAAAAAGATTTTTTAGGAGGGTTAGTTATGAGCTACAAAGAGCAGTATGACTTTTGGTTAAGTGATGCCTACTTTGATGAGGCTACTAAAGAGGAACTTCGCAGTATAGCAGGAAACGAGAAGGAAATCGAAGACCGCTTTTATAAGGAACTGGAATTTGGTACAGGAGGTTTGCGCGGTGTCATCGGTGCAGGAACCAACCGCATGAATATTTATACTGTAAGAAAGGCTACTCAGGGACTTGCCAACTATATTATTAAGCAGGGCGGCAAGGACAGAGGGGTGGCAATTGCCTACGATTCAAGAAGAATGTCGCCTGAATTTGCAGATGAAGCAGCCTTATGTCTTGCAGCAAACGGAATCAAAGCATATGTATTTGATGCACTTCGCCCTACACCGGAGCTTTCCTTTGCACTTCGTACCTTAAAGTGTATTTCCGGTATTGTAATTACCGCAAGTCACAATCCTCCGGAATATAACGGATATAAGGCATATTGGGAGGACGGCGCACAGGTGACCGCTCCAAAGGATAAAGAAATTATCACAGAAGTCAAGAATGTAACAGATTACCATGAAGTGAAGACCATGAGAAAGGAAGATGCCATGGCAGCAGGACTTTATCAGGTGATCGGTAAGGAAATCGACGATGCTTATATGGCAGAACTGAAAAAGCAGATCATTCACCCTGAGATCATCAAGGAAGTTGCCGATGATATTAAAATCGTATATTCTCCTTTCCATGGAACAGGCAATGTGCCGGTCAGAAGAATTTTATCCGAGCTTGGATTTAAGCATGTGTATGTCGTTCCCGAGCAGGAGCTTCCGGATCCCGACTTTACCACACTGGAATATCCCAATCCCGAGGATCCCAAGGCATTTACCCTTGCACTGAAACTGGCAAAGGAAAAGAACGCGGATATCGTGCTGGCAACCGACCCTGATGCAGACCGTCTCGGCATTTATGCACTGGATACAAAGTCCGGTGAGTACGTTCCTTTTACCGGAAACATGTCCGGTATGCTGATCGCAGAGTATATCCTGCGTGAAAGAACAGCAACGGGAACCATGCCGGAGAATCCTGCACTTGTTACTACCATTGTAACAACCAATATGGCAGGCGCCATTGCAAGAGATTACAACGTGAAATTTATTGAAGTTTTAACCGGCTTCAAATATATCGGCGAGCAGATTAAATGGTTTGAACAGTCCGGTTCCAACAATTATGTATTCGGTCTGGAAGAAAGCTACGGATGCCTTGCCGGAACTCATGCAAGGGACAAGGACGCTGTTGTAGCTGTTATGTGCTTATGCGAAATGGCAGCATGGTGCAAGAAGAACGGCATTACGGTATGGGATCAGATGCTGAAGCTTTATGAAAAATACGGATACTATAAGGAAACACAGTATGCAATCACCTTAAAGGGAATTGACGGAGCTGCACAGATCACGGAAATGATGAATAAACTCAGAAGCAATCCTCCTAAGAACTTCGGCGATCTGAAGGTAAAGGAATTCAGGGATTATGACAAGAATGTGGCAATCAATCTGGATACAGGGGAGCAGAAGAGCACAGGGCTTCCGAAATCCAATGTACTGTACTTTGATCTGACCAATGATTCCTGGTGTTGTGCAAGACCTTCCGGAACCGAACCCAAGATTAAGTTTTACATGGGCGTTAAGGGCACAAGTCTCGAGGATGCGCAGGCTAAGGTTGAGAAGCTTACCGAGGATTTGAAGGCATATTTATAAAAGATATTAAATAACGGACGCAGTGGACGAAATATTTATCCTGTTTGAACGCGATTTCCCACAGGATAGTATTTCGTCCACTGCTGGTTATTGGAATCTATCAAAACAGGAGCAGCAGATGGGAAAAATTCTTAAGGCTGGCAATATCAGAAAAACCATACATTACTTAAAGAAGAATGGCTTTAAGCAGGCTTATTATGCTGCAAAGGAGCGAATCTATGAGGAAAGAGCGGAGGATTATACCTATACAGAGCCGACAGAAGAGGAGCTGACCAGGCAGAGAGCGGACGGAAAACATTTTCGTATAAAGTTCAGCATTCTGGTGCCGCTCTATGAAACAAAGGAAGAGTATCTTAAGGACATGGTGGATTCGGTTTTGAATCAGACTTATGGCAATTTTGAACTGATCCTGGCAGATGCCAGTGAATCAGACAAGGTGGAACAGGTCATTAAGACCTATGATGATAAAAGGATCCTGTACAGGAGACTGAAACAAAACGGAGGTATTTCCTCCAATACCAATCAGGCTTTAATGTATGCCACAGGAGACTATGCGGGGCTTCTGGATCATGACGATGTGTTGACAAGGGATGCTCTGTATGAGATGGCAGCCTGTATTGAGGAAGCAGAAAACAGGGACATAGAATTACAACTGTTATATTCTGATGAAGATAAATGCAATGGAGACAGAACCTCCTATTATGAGATAAACAGAAAACCAGAATTTAATCTAGATTTAATTTTATCCAATAACTATATTTGTCATTTTATGGTGATGAAGCGGCAGCTGATGCAGGAATTGCAGCTTCGCAGCGTCTGTGACGGGGCACAGGATTATGACCTGTTACTGCGGGCTGTCAGTCAGATGCTGGGAAAAGATAAGAAAAAGAAGAAGGCAGAGGAGCTTTCGATTGCCCATATTCCAAGAGTGCTCTATCACTGGAGATGTCACGAAGCCTCCACGGCAGAAAATCCGGAAAGCAAACGCTATGCCTACGAAGCGGGAAAACGTGCAGTAGAAGATTTTTTACGGCTGCGGGGCTGGAAGGGAAAGGTTTCCCATCTTAAGCATCTCGGATTTTACAGGGTGGATTATCAGCCTGACCTGTTGAGCAACAGAACGGATGTGGCACTGGTGGGCGGAAGGCTTCTTGATAAGAAAAATAAAATAACAGGCGGTATATATACAGCGGACGGAGATCCTCTTTATGCGGGACTGCACAGGGAATATAGCGGCTATATGCACAGGGCAGCCCTTCAGCAGGAGGCGGAGATGATTGATGTGCGATGTATGATTGCCTCAAAAGAGGCGGAAAAGCTTCTGGAAGAGATGACAGGTCTTCCTTATCTGAAAAACAGAGAGAACGGGCGCTTCAACTGGCAGGGGACCTTTAAGGAAGATGCGGATTATGCACAGATCAGCAAAGAGCTTTGCGAAAGAGTCAGACAGAAGCATATGAGGATCGTGTGGGATCCAAAATTAACTGAGAAAATAATTAAATGAGGATTTAATGGTTGAACATCAAACAGGAAAGTAAAAGAACAATATCTACAACAGTGGTTATTCCCAACTATAACGGAATGCGTTATATCGGGGATTGTCTTGATTCGGTGCTTGCAGGAAGCAGTGTGCCTGAGGTGGTCGTAGTAGACAACGGTTCTACTGATGGAAGCTGTGAATTCATCAGGGAAAAGTATCCCCGGATCAGACTACTGGCACTGGAAGAAAATACAGGCTTTTCCCATGCGGTCAATGTGGGCATTGAAGAAGCGGATACGAAGTACGTTTTTCTGCTGAACAATGATACGGTTCTGGATAAAAAATGTGTGGAGGAACTGGAAAGGGCAATGGAAAACGCAGACGGCTGTTTTTCCGTGGGCGCCAAAATGATAAATATGAGATTCCCGGAGAAAATAGATGATGCGGGAGATTTTTACTGTGCTTTAGGCTGGGCGTATGCAAGGGGAAAGGACAGGGAAGCATCAAAATATGGGAAAAGCGGACGCATTTTTTCAGCCTGTGCAGGCGCTGCCCTTTACCGGAAAGAGCTGTTTGAAACGGTAGGGCTTTTTGATGAGGCACATTTTGCCTATCTTGAGGATATTGATATCGGATATCGGGCCAATATTTCAGGATATCGCAATGAATTTGCGCCAAAAGCCATTGTGTATCATGCAGGAAGCGGCGTCAGCGGCTCACGCCACAATCCTTTTAAAGTAGATCTGACGGCAAGAAACAGTATTTACCTTATTTACAAAAATATGCCTGTTTTGCAGGTAATCCTGAATTTGCCGTTTTTACTTGCGGGATATCTTGTCAAATTTCTTTTTTTCAGCAAAAAAGGCATGGGAAAAGTTTATTTAAAGGGAATAGGGAAGGGATTCAGGCTTTCCTTTTCAAAAGAGGGAAAAGAGAGAAAAATACGTTTTCAGATAAAGAATTTTCCTCATTACCTGTGGATTCAGTGGCAGCTGTGGATCAATACAGTGCGAAGAATTATTTAAGTTGTACTTTTGTGAATATTATTGTAAAATAGACATAACTTTTAGCAAGAATTGCAGCCTGACAGGATGCAGATACGGGCAAGAAGGTAACAGAAAATGATCAAGGATAATCAGAAGGTTTTTAACAGACTGCACCTGGTTGTGGATGCAATCGTGGTCGTAGTCTCTTATTTACTTGCATGGTATATAAAATTTGCTACCGTATTTGCCGGCACGGAGCCCGGTGCGGGAGCCTTATCTAAGGAAACCTATTTCAGTTTCCTTTATTTTCTTGTACCCGGATATATTGCCATTTATTATTATTTTAATATGTACAAGCCCAAAAGGGCTACCAGGCGTAAGTATGAGATAATCAATATCATTACGTCCAATACGGCAGGGCTGGTGCTGTTTATCGTAGTGCTTTATATTATCAAGCAGCAGCACTTCTCCCGTGTCATGATGTTTTTGTTCTATGCCATCAATATTGTGCTGACGACGCTGTGCAGATCCCTGATCCGGAGTCTTCTCCAGCTGTTTCGGAGAAAAGGCTACAATATGAAATATATTCTGCTGATCGGTTATTCCAGGGCGGCAGAGGAATATATTACCCGAATTAATGCCAATCCCCAGTGGGGCTATGTGATAAGGGGAATACTGGATGACAGAATTCCCAGCGGCACCATGTATAAGGGTGTTAAAGTGGTAGGCCGAATAGAAAATATTCATTATATATTACCGGAAAATAAGCTGGATGAAATTGCCATTACACTGGCATTGAAGGATTATGACCATTTGGAGTACATTGTGGATCTTTGTGAAAAATCCGGCGTCCATACGAAATTTATTCCCGATTATAATTCTCTGGTACCAAGCCACCCTTATACGGAGGATCTGATGGGCCTGCCGGTCATCAATATCCGGTATGTGCCTCTTACCAATACTTTGAACTGGGTAGCCAAGAGAACCGTAGATATTATAGGTTCCATGATTGGAATCATTCTTTCTTCGCCTGTTATGCTGGTCTGCACACTGGCAGTTAAATTTTCCAGTGAGGGACCGGTGATTTTTAAACAGGAAAGAGTAGGTCTTCATAATAAAAATTTTAAGATGTACAAATTCAGGACTATGGAAATGCAGAAGCCTTCCGCAGAGCAGAAGGGGTGGACTGTGAAGGATGATCCCAGGGTTACGAAGGTGGGAAAGTTTCTGCGCAAGACAAGTCTGGACGAGCTTCCCCAGCTTTTTAACATCTTAATGGGAGAAATGAGTCTTGTGGGACCCAGACCCGAAAGACCCCAGTTTGTAGAGAAGTTCAAGGAAGAAATTCCCCGTTATATGATCAAGCATCAGGTACGTCCCGGACTGACCGGCTGGGCGCAGATCAACGGCTACCGGGGCGATACTTCCATTCGAAAAAGAATTGAATACGATTTATACTATATTGAGAACTGGTCCATGGCATTTGACATCAGGATCATGTTCCTTACGATTTTTAAAGGCTTTATCAATAAAAATGCATATTAACAGGAATTTTACAAATCTTAATAAAAACTAAATAATGAACAGCGAGGGTTGTCTTATTACCTCATTTATGAGAGAATAACATCCTGATACATCTGTAGTTTTAAGTATGGATTATAAGTGTTGAAACAAATGAAAATAGAATCGAGATAAGGGAGAGATTTAAATGGCACAACAAGCTAAGAGACCTGTGAAGAAAAAACCTCAGGACAGTCGTGATGAGGAGATCAGGGGAAAAAAGTCATCAGCTCACAAGAAGGCTGCGGCAAAAAAAAGTGAAAAGAAAAAGCGTGGTAAGATTCTGCTGTTTATTGTGGAAATCTTTGTACTTCTGTTAATGGTAGTAGTACTTTATGGCGTATTGAAAACGGAAAAGGTCGGAAAGGTGGAACTTCCTGAAGAAGATATCGTTATCAACGAGGAAGTAAGGGAAAAAGAAGAGACCACCATGAGAGGTTACCGGAATATCGCACTTTTTGGTGTAGATTCCACTACCGGTGCACTGACCAAGAATACGCGAAGTGACAGTATTATGATCGCTTCCATTAATCTGGACACAGGAGAATGTAAGCTGGTATCCGTATATCGTGATACCTATCTGAACCTGAGCAACGATACTTACAATAAATGTAATGCAGCTTATGCAAAGGGCGGTCCCATGCAGGCGATCAATATGCTGAACATGAACCTGGATATGAATATTACAGACTTTATTACTGTTGGTTTTGAAGGATTAACAGATACCATTGATGCACTTGGCGGCGTAGAGATCGATGTGACGGAGGCAGAGATTAATCATCTGAATAATTATCAGATCAGTATGGTAGGAAAAACCACTGACGGCAAGAACTTTACAGCGACGGCAGGTACCGATTACATTCCTGTTACCACAGCAGGAAGACAGGTGTTGAATGGTCTGCAGGCTACCGCTTACTGCAGGATCAGATATGTAGGTGATGATTTCCAGCGTACGCAGCGTCAGAGAACAGTTCTTCTTGCTATTGCGGACAAAGTAAAGAAAGCGTCACCGTCTACTCTGAATCAGATCGCTAATGATGTATTTAATGAGGTCTACACCTCTCTGGATCTTTCTGAAATTCTGGAACTGCTTGGGGAAGTTAACAAATATGAGGTTGTTGCCCAGAGTGGATTTCCGGCAGATGGCATGCTTGCTACCGGTACTATCGGTTCCAAGGGAAGCTGTATAGTTCCAATATCTTTGGAGGACAATGTAGCATGGCTTCATGGTTTTCTGTTTGAGGATGAAGAATATACACCTTCAGAAGCTGTTAAGGAATACAGCAATAAGATTGCAGCAGATACAGGTGGATATATCAATCAGTGAAAATGAATTATTTTAGAAAAGGGCCATGGAAAGTGGTCCTTTTTCTAAATCAAATAAGGAGTTATTAAAAAACAAGATTGGAAGAAGACGAGGGGAAGAATGAGAAATACGGATGTCATAATTCCGGTATATAAACCGACGAAAAAACTCTTTAAATTATTAGACAGGCTGGAAGAACAGACAGTACCGATTAACAAAATTATACTGATCAATACCGAGCAGGGCTATTTTGACAGATTGATAGCCGGAACGAATTTCTGGCAGAGATATAAGAATGTGACCGTAAAGCATATCTCAAAAAGAGAATTTGATCATGGTTATACCAGAAGGCGGGCAGTGGCGGAGTCAGATAATGATTATTTTGTCATGATGACGGATGATGCTGTTCCTGCAGATAAATTTTTACTGGAAAATCTGCTTGCACCTGTATACAGCGGCGAGGCAGGCATGAGTTATGCAAGACAGCTTACGGATGAAAACTGCAGTGAGATTGAAAAATATACAAGGCAATTTAATTATCCGGAGCAGTCCGCTTTTCAGGCAAAGAAAGATCTTAAGGAAAAAGGAATCAAGGCATTTTTTGCCTCCAATGTTTGTGCTGCTTATGACCGGAGAATTTATGAAAGTTTGGGCGGATTTGTGAAGCATACCATTTTCAATGAAGATATGATTTATGCCAGAGGGCTGATTGATGCAGGATTTCAAATTGCGTATGTGGCGGAAGCAAAGGTATATCACTCCCATAATTACAGCGGGATTCAGCAGTTTAAAAGAAACTTTGATCTTGGAGTATCCCATGCCCAATATCCCGCTGTTTTTGGAGATGTTAAGACAGAAAATGAGGGGATACGCCTTGTAAAAATGACATCCGGATATCTGATTAAAACCGGAAAACCCTGGATGATTGTCCGGCTGTTATGGATAAGCGGTTGTAAATATCTGGGGTATTTCTTTGGGAAAAGATACAGGCTGTGGTCTCAGAAATTCGTGAAGGCATGTTCCATGAACCGGGAATATTGGAAATAAAACAGGGTTTTGCCGGTATAACAATTTTGTCAACAATTCATCACAATTTGAACACAATTGGCGGCTATACTAAAGCCATAGTCAGAAAGGAAAAGGATGCATTGATCCGAAGAACGGGGAGAGGGCATCCGCTTTGAAATATAAAGGAGGTAATTGTTATGTATGAAAATAACTATCCAAATAACTATGGTTCAACAAACACAGGGGGTTCTGTAAATTATCAGACAAATACCGGAAGCATGGCTGGAAATACTTATACTTCAGGGAATACTTATCATTATGAGCAGCCAAAGCCGCAAAAACCCAAAAAGCAGAGCCAGGGTACCGGTAAAAAGCTGGCGCTGGGTATCTGTTGCGGTTTACTGTTCGGCATTTTTGCAGGACTTGGTTTTGAAGCAGTGACAGCAGCTTCTGATCTGGTAAAGGGAAATGAAAAGGTAGAAACAAGCGCTGTACCGGAAACGGATATTTCTGAAGAAAGTGGAACAGCCCAAATAGCCCAGACCAAAACCGAAGATGATATGGAAGCTGTCAATTCTGCAATAACAACGCTTGAGGGTGATTCGCAAACAGTGCTGACTACGGTAACGGATGTGACATCGGTAGTAAAAGAAGTAATGCCTGCAGTTGTATCTGTAAATAATAAGTATGTGGAAACCACATCCTTCTGGGGGCAGCAGTACAGCAGTGAAGCAAACAGCACAGGTTCCGGTATTATCGTGGGGCAGAATGATACAGAGCTTTTGCTTGTAACAAATTATCATGTAGTGGAATCAGCTGAAGAATTAACAGTTCAATTTGTAGATGGCAGTCAGGTACAGGCACAAATTAAGGGAACTGATGCCGATAAGGATCTTGCAGTAATCGCGGTACAATTAAATGATATAGACAGTTCTACCATGAGTGAAATTGCTATTGCAAAGCTTGGTAATTCTGACAACCTGACAGTAGGAGAGCCTGTTATTGCAATCGGTAATGCACTGGGCTATGGACAGTCAGTTACTACCGGTGTTGTCAGCGCACTGAACAGACCAATTGCAGTCAGCAGCAGTTATAGTACACAGTCAGGAAGCAACCAGGGTGATACAGAAGTCAATACCTTTATCCAGACAGATGCGGCTATCAATCCCGGCAATTCGGGCGGTGCTCTTTTGAATATCAATGGCGAAGTAATCGGTATTAATTCCAATAAGATTGGCGGTTCAGTAGTAGAAGGCATGGGATATGCCATTCCGATTTCGGATGCACAGCCCATCATCGAGGATCTGATGACCAAGCAGACCAGACTTAAAGTGAATGAAGACAGCAAGGGCTATCTTGGAATTACAGGTATTGATGTTGTATCTGAATATTCAAAGATTTACGGTATGCCTCAGGGAGTTTATGTTTCTTCCGTTACGGAAGGAACAGGAGCTGCCAAAGCAGGTCTTGTAAAAGGTGATATCATTACGGCACTGAATGGTGAGGAAGTAACGTCCATGGATGATCTGAAGGAAGAATTGAGCTACTATGCTGCAGGTACTACTGTGGAACTGACGATTATGCAGGGAAGCCCTACAGGATATCAGTCAAAGACAGTTGAGGTAACACTGGGAGTAGCAGCAAATACACAGTAAAAAGAGATAAATTCATGCAAATATATGCAGGCGGCGGACAAAAATGTCCGCCGCTTTTGTCCTGCTATATTTTTATTTCGAAAGTCATTTTTTTTATAAAACTTTCATAGGATGCTAAAAAGAGTATCGGAATATGTGAAGCGAATGAAAAAAATAAAATTTTATATCATAATAGCAGTGCTTCTTGTTTTTGGAGCGCCTTTTTTAACAGGCTGTAAAGAGCAAAAGGATAATCTTGCTAAGATAAAAGATCTGGAATTTACAGTGATCGCGGAAGATAATATACCGGAAGAGCTTTTAAAAGCAATGGAAGAAAAGAAAACGGAAGGTTTTAAGATAACCTATCAGGATAATGGATTCGTGTATATATGTATAGGTTACGGTGAGCAGGAAACCGGTGGATACAGCATTACAGTAGATTCCCTCTATGAAACTGAGAATGCAATTTATTTCGACACCACGCTGATCGGCCCCACACCCGGAGAAAACGAAGGGAAAAAAGTCAGCAAATCGTATCCGTATATTGTTGTGAAGACGGAGATGATTGATAAACCTGTGGTTTTTGAGTAGCGGATTGAAAAGATGTTAAAGACAAAAAGAAACAATTATTGAAAAGCCCCTTGTAGAGAAATACAGGAATTTAGTATAATAGCAAAAGAAGAAAAGCAGGAGGTTTTTGTATGCTTTATATTAAGAACGGAAACATCATTGATCCGGTAGAAAACCGCATATATCGGGGAGATTTGTGGATAGAGAAGGGAATCGTAAAGAGAATTGTGGAAGACAAAGAAGAGGAATCTGAAGTGCCGGAAACAGCAACCGTGATTGATGCGAAAGGAATGCTCATTGGTCCCGGTCTTATTGACACCCACGTTCATTTCCGTGATCCCGGATTCACCTATAAAGAAGATATTCTTACAGGCGGTGAGGCAGCAAAAAAGGGCGGCTACACAGGGATTGTGCTGATGGCAAATACAAAGCCGCCTGTAGACAATCAGGAAACCCTAAGATATGTGCTTGAAAAGGGAAAACAGACAGGCATCAGGATTGAGAGCTGTGTCAATGTAACAAAGGGCATGCAGGGCAAAGAAATCGTGGATATGGAAGGACTTTCGAAAGCGGGGGCAGCAGGGTTTACGGACGACGGAATTCCGCTTCTTGACGAAGAACTTGTAAAAGAAGCCATGAGCCGGGCAGAGGCTCTTCATAAGCCTGTCAGCTTTCATGAGGAGAATCCAGGGAGAATTGCCAATAACGGAGTAAATGCAGGAAAAGCATCTGCTTTTTACGGAATCGGCGGTTCCCCAAGAGAGGCGGAAATTGACTTAATTGAAAGAGATTTAAAGCTTTCCCTTCAGACAGGAGCAGCGGTTGTGATACAGCATATCAGCACAAAGGAAGGGGTAGAGCTGGTGCGGCAGGCGAAAGCAAAAGGCGGCAATGTCCATGCGGAAGCAACGCCCCACCACTTTACACTGACTGAGGAAGCTGTTATTGAAAAAGGTACTCTGGCAAAGATGAATCCGCCCCTCAGGCAGGAATCGGACAGGCTTGCCATTATAGAAGGCCTGCAGGACGGCACCATTGATCTTATTGCCACTGACCATGCACCTCATACAGAGGAAGAAAAATCGAAGAAGATTACCGAGGCGCCAAGTGGTATTATCGGGCTGGAAACAGCACTTTCCCTTGGCATTCGGGAACTTGTGAACAAGGGCTATCTGACTTACCCGGAGCTGTTTAAGCGTATGAGTTTTAACCCTGCAAAGCTGTACACTCTGACGGGCGGCTGCCTGAAAGAAGGACAGGCAGCAGACCTTGTGATTTTTAATCCCCATGAGGAATGGAAGGTGGAGAAGTTTGCTTCCAAATCTTCAAACTCGCCCTTTGTGGGAGAAATGTTGCCCGGGGTGATTCATTATACCGTCTGCGGCGGAGAAATCGTATATTGCAGGAAATAGCCGGCAGCAGACCGAAGGAAGAATCAGAACAAAGTAAGAATCAGAGCAAAGAAAGACAGACAGGAGCATTTACTATGGATAACAACAAGAAGAAAGTGTGGGCAAAGGTGCTTGGTCAGAAAATGATTGCACCGGATATTTTTGATATGCGGATTGCTACGGCTTTAGCGAAAAATGCAAAAGCAGGACAGTTTATCGGGGTGTATCCGAAAGATAAGAGCACGTTGCTTCCAAGACCCATCAGCATCTGTGAGGTGGATAAAGAAAATGAGACGCTTCGGATCGTATACCGGATAGCGGGAAAAGGAACGGAAGAATTTTCTGCCTATGAGGCACGGGAAGAAATAGAGATACTCGGTATTCTGGGAAACGGTTTCCCTGTGGAAGAGGGAAGTGGGAAAAGAACTGTGCTTATGGGAGGAGGTATCGGGATCCCTCCCATGGTGGAGCTTGCAAAGGAATTAAAGGAGGCGGGCAATGATGTCATTGCCATTGCCGGTTACCGGGATGACAGGCTGTTCTTGAAGGAAGACCTGGAAAAGTATGCCGGCGTCTATGTGGCCACCGAGGACGGCAGCGTCGGCGTACAGGGAAATGTCCTGACCGTTATGGAGGAAAGAAGCGTACAGGCAGATGTGATCATGGCATGCGGTCCCATGCCTATGCTGCGCGCCATTAAAAAGTATGCCCGGGAAAAAGGAATCAAAGCCTATATTTCACTGGAAGAGAGAATGGCATGCGGAGTAGGCGCCTGTCTTGGATGCGTATGCAAAACAACGAAGACAGACCATCATTCCCACGTCAACAATGCCAGAATCTGTACTGATGGACCCGTTTTTGACGCAGATGAGGTGGAGATTTGAAAATCAGAGAGTTGCATAGAAGAAAGGAACAGGCAGTATGAATACAAAAGTGACAATTGCAGGCGTGGAATTTAAGAATCCTGTTATGACAGCTTCCGGAACCTTCGGTTCCGGCATGGAATACAGTGATTTTGTGGATTTAAATAAACTGGGAGCAGTAGTGACCAAGGGCGTTGCCAATGTGCCATGGCCCGGCAATCCCACACCGAGAGTTGCGGAAACCTACGGAGGCATGCTCAATGCTATCGGTCTGCAGAATCCGGGTATTGATGTTTTTCTGGAAAGAGACGTTCCCTTTTTAAAGCAGTTCGATACAAAGATTATAGTCAATGTCTGCGGAAAATCCGTGGAAGATTATCTGGAGGTAGTGGAAAAGCTTTCCGATGCGCCGGTAGATATGCTGGAAATCAATGTCTCCTGTCCCAATGTAAAGGAAGGGGCCATTGCCTTTGGACAGAAGGCGGAATGCCTTTTTGATATCACCTCGCAGATCAAAAGGAAGGCAAAGCAGCCGGTGATCATGAAGTTAAGTCCCAACGTGACCGACATTACGGAAATGGCAAAGGCGGCAGAGGCGGCAGGGGCGGACGCTGTTTCCCTGATCAATACCATTACCGGTATGAAGATTGATATTCACAGAAGGAAATTTGCGTTGGCCAATAAGACAGGAGGGCTGTCCGGTCCGGCCATTAAGCCGGTAGCGGTAAGGATGGTATATCAGGCGTCTCATGCCGTAAAGATTCCCGTGATCGGCATGGGCGGTATTGCGAACGCGGAAGATGCCATTGAATTCATGCTGGCAGGTGCAAGTGCCGTATCAGTGGGTGCCATGAATTTTGTAAATCCCTATACAACGGTAGAGATTGTTAAGGGAATTGAAGATTACATGGAAAAATATCATGTGGAAAATATTACGGAACTGATAGGTGCAGTTCAGGAGTAAAAGTCATAAGAAACCTCCCTGTGTCATATACTGAAATAAGTACACGCAGGGAGGTATTTTTGTGGAATTAATAAAACGCAATATACATATGGACAGTCAGAAGTGTAAGGCATCCATGCAGACAACGCTGGAAAAAGATATCAATATTTCTGATTTGAAGCCTGATGCTTTGAAGCTGATCATGGATAGAGGAAATGTGGTCATAGAGGAAGTAAGGGTAACGGATGATCATGTGGGAGTAAAAGGAAAGCTGCGGTTTCATATTCTTTATCTTACGGAAGGAGCAGGAACCGATGTGGCAGCCATGGAAGGAGAAATTCCCTTTGAGGAACAGCTTTATATGGCAGGTGTCACGGGAGGGGATGAGGTAGAGGTAAATGCGGAAATTGAAGATCTTACCACCACGCTGATTAATTCTAGAAAGTTCAGCGTACAGTCAGTGATCCTGCTGAAAGCTGTCTGTGAAGAGATAAAGGATGTGGAGACTGCGGTGGATATTACAGGGGATGAACCTGTGGAATTCAGGAAAAGGCCTCTTTCCATTGCATCCGTGGCAATGAAAAAAAGGGATATTTTCAGGGTCAAAGAGGAAGTGGAAATACCGGGAAGCTTTCCCAATATTCTTTCCCTGATCTGGTGGGATATCGAACCTTCGGAAGTGGAGTTTAAAATGCTGCAGGATAAGATTTCCCTGCAGGGCGAGATCAGGGCCTTTTTTATCTACAAAGGAGAAGGGGATGAAGAGGAAATCTGCCATTATGAGACTGCGATTCCTTTTGCAGGGACACTGGACTGCGACAATGCAAGAGAGGGTATGATCCCGGAAATTGATTATCTGTCAGAAGCAGGTGATGTGACGGTAAGGCCTGATTTTGACGGAGAAGAAAGAGTATTTACCTTCGAACTTGCCTTAAACCTGAATATTTGCGCTTATGAGGAGGAGCAGATTGATATCCTCTCCGATGTTTATGGCGTGGTAAAGGAAATTCGTGTGGAAGAAAAAAGCGCTCCTTTCAGACAGTTCCTTGGAAGAAGTAGCGGGAAAATGAAGCTGGCAGAGCATTTTAAGACAGAAGAAGGAACACAGGCTGCTAAAATTCTTCATACAAAGGGAAGCCTTCAGATTATGGATGCTGCGCTTACCGATAAGGGAATTGAAGTGACGGGAGCGGCAAATCTTCAGATCCTTTATGAAAACAGTGGAGAAGGGAACCGTTTTTGCAATATCAGGGTAAGTCTTCCTTTTGACTATACAATGGAAGCAGAGGGCATTGATAAAAACTGTGTTTACCCTGTAAAAGCAGATGTAGAGCAGGTCAGCGTTTCCATCATTGATGCAGATGAAATTGATGTAAAATGTGTCCTGTTCCTTCATACCAATGTTTACAGGGAATGGACGGAGAAGATTGTGGAAAAAATGGATGCCTTAGAGCTTGACAGTGAAAAGATGGATGCCCTCCCTTCTCTTGCCATCTATGTGGTCCGTGAGGGAGAAAGCCTGTGGGATATCGGAAAGAGATATTATGTGCCGATCTCAGCAATCAGACAGACCAATGAACTTACCGGGGATGACGTGAAGGCGGGAGACAGGATTTTAATTATGCGTTAAAAGAAAGGGAATAGATGCGTAGTCAAAAAAACGAGCAGCTTGATAAAACTGCTCGTTTTTCATCTGTGCCTGGTTATGTCATTACCGGTTATTCTGTGATGCCGGCATCTTCTTTCATTTTGTCAAAGCCTGTCATTACAGCATCGTAGGTTCTCTGAGAAATATCAGGAAGCTCCCCGCCCCAGGTCTTCTTTGCCTGTTCGTAGCCCTTCTGGAAAGCAGCACGCATTTCCTCAATCTTGTCGGGATCTCCGCCTGTCAAAGCGGTGGCAAAATCAAGGATACGCTGGGATGTCTGATCAACTCCCCAGTAGCCGTCCTCTGCAATATCAGCCTGTGCCTGTGCTTTGGTAGCAGGATCAACAGTAAAGTTTCCGCTAGATAAGATACTCCAGATATCATTTGCATCGTTGAAGGTCTTGCCCTGCTTGGTCAGCATCTGTTCTACCAGACTCTTAAACTGTGCAGTTCTTGCTTCTGCGTCAGCCTTCAGCTTGGCAACCAGATTGGTGTCGGCCTTGTAGCTTTTGGCAGTTGTGGAAGCGGTTTTTGCTTCTTCTGAAGGCTCGTATACCACGCCGGCAGATTCAGCTGCGGAAGCAGTGTTTTTTGTTTCTTCTGCCTTAGCGGCAGTGCTTGTCTGAGTATTGGCAGCAGCATAGGTGCTGTAAACATCAGATGTACCTGTAACTCCGTTTACGCTCATGTTTTCACCCTCCTTGGTTATGAGATAATCATTCTTATAGTGTATATCGGACATTTTTGCTTAAATATTAGGACAGAGGAGAATTTCCTTTGACATTGACAAACTTCTGTAGATTGTATAAAATTAAGTACAATCTATGTATTATGTATACAAAAAACTTGAAAAGTATTTATGAAAGGTAATTTTTATGGATCAGATTATACGAAAAGCATACGCGAAGATCAATCTGGGGCTGGATGTGATCAGACGTCGTCCGGACGGTTATCACGAAGTTAAAATGATCATGCAGACGGTTGGAATTTATGATGTTCTGACTTTTCAAAAAACAGAAGAGCCGCTGATCAGGATTTCCCTGGACAATGCCGAACTTCCCTGTGACAGGGGAAATCTGATCTATAAGGCGGCAGAACTGATCATGCAGACCTTTGGAATCAGGGAGGGTGTGAAGATCACCCTGCAGAAGAATATTCCCATTGCGGCAGGCATGGCGGGAGGAAGTACGGATGCGGCAGCTGTCTTTCACGGACTGAATGAATTGTTTCAACTGCATATGAATCTTGAAAAGATGAAAAAGCTTGGGGTAAAGATCGGAGCGGATGTTCCCTACTGTATCATGGGAGGCACGGCGTTTTCGGAAGGAATCGGAGAAATCCTTACGCCGGTGAGTGCACCGCCAAAGGCATATCTTTTGATCGCCAAGCCGGATATCAATGTCTCCACTAAATTTGTATATGAAAATCTTCACGCAGATACCTTAAGTGTGCATCCGGATATTGACGGTATGGTGGAAGCTTTGAAACTGGGAGATTTAAAAGGAATCACGGAGAGAATGGGAAATGTGCTGGAAACAGTGACTGTGAAGGAATATCCGATTATAGAGAAGATCAAGGACGAAATGAAAAAAGCGGGTGCAGAGAATGCCCTGATGAGCGGAAGCGGTCCTACGGTATTTGGAATCTACAGGGAAGAGGATACGGCAAGGAAAGCTTATGAAATCATAAAAAGGCAGGGAGTTGCCAAACAGATCTTTGTTACGGAATTTGTACAGGGCGGTATGGAAGAAAGGTAGAGGGAGGAAAGAAAATGGATAATCAGTTTCAGGTGGATATGGATGAATTTCTGCCTCTGAGGGATGTGGTTTTTAATACACTTAGAAAAGCCATTCTTACAGGGCAGCTGAAGCCCGGAGAGAGACTGATGGAGGTACATCTTGCAAATAAGCTTGGTGTCAGCAGAACCCCTATCAGGGAAGCAATCCGTAAGCTGGAGCTTGAGGGGCTTGTTATTATGATCCCAAGGCGTGGGGCAGAAGTGGCACAGATTACGGAAAAAAGTCTGAATGATGTACTTGAAGTGCGCAGAGCACTGGATGCTCTAAGCGTGGAGCTTGCCTGTGAGAGGATTACGGATGAGGAAATAGAAGAACTGAAAAATGCCTGTAATGAATTTGAAAAAGCAGTGAAAGGAAAGGATGTTTCTGTCATTGCAAAGGCAGATGTAGCGCTTCATGATATTATTGTGCGCGCTGCGGGAAACTTAAGACTGCAACAGCTTGTAAACAATCTGGCGGAGCAGATGTACCGTTACCGTTTCGTGTATATTAAGGATGAAAGCCAGCATGAAAAGCTGGTGGCAGAGCACAAGGAAATATTTGAAAGCATTGCAAACCGCGACAAGGAACGCGCTTTAAGAGCGGCAAAGCTGCATATTGATAATCAGGAAAAATCCATTATCAGTCAGATACGCCTTGAAAAAAATAAAAATTAGGGTTACAGTATACGGGTGAAGAAACGCGGCAATACTCTTTTTACATCATGAATTTCATGAGAAAAGAAAAGGAGAGTATGATGCGGCGAGCGGTTGAGACAATTGTAATTCTGATCGGAACCATCGGCTGGTGGGGATTTGTATATCCGGAGCTTTGTGTGACATCTGGTGCCTGTGAGGTGACTCAGGAGGATGCGGATTCAAAAGAGGCAGATGTAACAGCAGCGTATCCGGATGTGGATGATTTTTTGAATGGTAAGGAAAAACTCCGTATAAAGTTTAAAGCAGTTGAATATCTATATCAGGTAAAAGAAAAAGCGGATAGTAAGAAGGATTGGAACAATGATTGATAGAAATGCACCTATCGGGGTGTTTGATTCGGGAGTCGGAGGACTTACGGTCATGAAGGAGATCATGCACCAGATTCCCAATGAAAAGGTTGTATATTTCGGTGATACGGCACGGGTGCCTTACGGAAATAAATCAAAAGAAACGGTCACTAAATTTTCCAGACAGATTGTGCATTTTTTGCAGACCCAGAATGTCAAAGCCATTGTGGTGGCATGTAATACGGCAAGCGCCTATGCTTTGGATGAGCTGGAAAGGGAAGTGGAGGTCCCGATCATCGGTGTCGTAAAGCCGGGAGCCAAGGTGGCTGTGGAAGCCACCAGAAACGGGAAAATAGGAGTGATTGCTACGGAAGGAACCATCTCCAGTGCAATTTATTCCAGATACATAAAGGAACTGGACAAAAACGCAAATGTAATTGAAAGAGCCTGTCCTTTGTTTGTGCCTCTTGTAGAGGAAGGACTCTGGAGGGATCCTGTAACAGACGAGATTGCAAGAAGGTATCTGGCAGAGCTGATCGACATTGATATCGACACACTGGTGCTGGGCTGTACCCATTATCCCCTGATCCGGGAAACCGTGGGAAAGATCATGGGTGAGAGTGTGACTTTGGTGAATCCGGCCTATGAAACCACAAGAGAGCTGAAGGAGCTTTTGACGCAGGAAGATCTGCTTCGCAATGAGGAGCCTAAGCTGGGCGATAATAAATACCGGTTCTTTGTCAGTGATTCCTCCGAGAAATTCAAGCGATTTGCCAATTCCATCATTAAGTACGGCATTCTTTCCGCCAAGACATTGAACATTGAAGAATACTAGAGAAATAAAAGGATGATTTACCATGGAAAAAGAAGTACTGCTTGCTTTAAAGGGGCTTCAGTTTGTGATGGATGAGGAGGGCGCCAAGGCCCTTGAAACCATTACCCCGGCAGAATATTATAAAAAGAATGACAGCCATTATGTAATTTATGATGAGGTTACGGAAGGCTTTACCGATACCACCAAAAATATTATCAAGTTCAAAGGCTCTCAGATGGAAGTCACAAAAAAGGGACTTGTAAATGTGCATATGATCTTTGAAGAAAAAAGGAAAAATATGACAAGCTATAACACGCCTTTCGGAAATATTCTCATCGGAATCGATACGGATGAGGTGGAAATCGAGGAGAAGGCGGATCAGATTAAGGTCAACGTGGCTTATTCCCTGGAGGCAAATTACGAGCATATGGCTGACTGTAAGATTGAAATGAATATCAGACCAAGAGAGGAAGGGATCAACCTTTAGCATATCCCGGAAAGAACGGACAATCAAAGAAAAGGCTTCAAAAGCATTCCGCTTTTGAAGCCTTAGTTTTACCGGCTATTTGATTGGCTTTGCTCCGGCTTTTTCCTGAGCCTTTTCAAGAGCACGTTTCAAGACGCCCTTCTTTTTCTGCTCTACCTGAACTTTACCGTGAAGCCCCTTCACATCAGTGATGTAAATGCCGCTGACAACAGCCTTTACTTCTTTCTTCACGGGGATGGAATCAAAAATCTTTTCGTCACTGACAAGAGACAGAATCTGGGGACCGACCTTGGCTTTTACGATGGGAAGCTTGCTTCCGCGAAGGAGCTTTGGTGTCTGATCAATGACTGCCTGAGGGAGACCGGAATCCTTCATCTTCATCCGTTTCTTGTCAATTATCAGCATGGATACCGTCTGCTTCATGGCATCAATCTGTGCCTGCTGCTCGGACTGCTTTTTCTGCGCTTTCTTACCAAGAAAATATAAAACAACAACGGCAATGAGTAAAACTGCCAGAATTACTAATAAAACAATTTGCCAAGTACTCACAATAAACCTCCTTATCAC
>JBJEMT010000039.1:0-7883 GCA_051879815.1 Suilimivivens sp.
AAAATTATCTATGTCATTGCCAAAATGAAGAAAAACATTGCAAATTTTGAACATTTACCCTATAATTAGGTCAAATTTCTGAAAGCATTTACATATTAGAGGAGAAATTTATAATGGAAGAGCTATATTCCTGCATTCAGGCCATGGAGCACTGCTCAACTACCCAGACCTTTGCCATTGCTCATTTATATAAAGAAGAAAAGGCCATGGATATGCACATCCACGACTGCTATGAAATATACTATTCTATTTCCGGCGGGAAACAATTCCTGATTGATAACAGATTTTACAGCATTGAACCCGGTGACATTTTTATCATCAACCAATATGAAAGCCACAAGATCACTCAGGTAGATAAAATGGTCCACGAAAGGATCGTGCTCTCCATCCATCCTGACTACACCAAAAGATTGTCTACTCCCGAAACCAATCTGGATGCCTGTTTCTCTGACCGCTCCGGAGATTTCAGTCACAAAATTTCTTTAAATAAGGAACAGCAGAAACGGTTTCTTTATTACATTAATAAGATTACAGGAGCAGAAGGATACGGTCACGATATCATTGAGCAGACCGCCTTTATGGAACTGATGGTGCTGATCAACAATACCCTGCAGACCAATGAAGTTCATGAATCTTCTGCCTACGTTTATAATCAGCAGGTAGACGATATTCTTGCCTACATCAATCTGAATATTGCTTCACCCATTAATACGGAACGGCTTGCCAGGGAATTTTTCTTAAGCGAATCCTATATCTGCCGGATTTTTAAGGCAGCCACCGGCACCACCATCAACAAGTACATCTGTGCAAGACGCATCAGTATTGCCAAGTCCTTACTCAATGACGGTGTCAGCGTTATGGAGGCCTATGAGAAAAGCGGTTTCACCGATTACAGCAACTTTTTTAAAGCATTTACAAAAGCAGTGGGGATTTCTCCGAAAAAGTATGCCCAGTGCAGTGTATTGTAGCTTTGCGAGTCCGTCTTGTCGGGTCAAAAAAAGCGTCATGCCTCAAGGCATGACGCTTTTACTTTTTCACTCTTAAACTGATACCACTTTCATCAGAACAGGGAATCCAAAATACTTCCCGTTGAATAGGAATTGCTGTAGGTTCCGAAACCGGTGTATGTATTTGCCTTGCTGCTTTCCCTTTCTGCCGCATAATCAATCAGGGAAGCCTGTGCGGAAACACTGTAGCCGTAAGAACCTGTATCGTTAAAAAGACTCTTTACCGTATTCATATCTGACTTCTTAAAGGTTTCTTCGTCAATCGATAAGGTATTGTCATCATTGATGGTGATACCGATATCAGATAACAGTTTCTCATTTGCTTTAGTCATATTGATAAGTGAAGTTCCCTTATTCAGTATAGTAGTACTGTCAGAATCAGCTACTTTATCAAGCAGATTGTTATAATCCTGGGTAAAAGCAGAAACTGCTTTATAAATAGCGTCTGTGTCATATTCTCTGGTGGTATTGTCAAATCCATATTCATCCTTGGCAGTAACACTCTTCTTTGTAAATACAGATTTCGTACCCTTGGTGAGCAGACTATCCGCTGATTCCTTCATGGCATCTGCCGACTTTTCGATCTCTGATAAGGTCTTGGCAGAATCTGATGCAGTAGAAATGGAATTCGTACTGTTTATCTTATCATTAACTGTAGTCACTGATGTCTTAGCCGTGCTATCGCTGTCTTTTGCATAATATGCTTTCATCAGCTTGCCATAGCTGCCGTTTTTAATGCTGGCATAATCTGAAAGAAAACTTAAATTTCCAAGACTGCTGCCACTGCTTGTTGAAAGGCTTTGAAACAAATAAGAATAATCCGGTTTTGCACTTACATTAATACTGATCCCCATATCATCACTCCTTTGACCTGTCCGGAACCTCCGTGTTCCTGTCTATCATTATATCGCTGTTAAATATTTCCTTATAGTTAATTTCAGTATAGCATTTGGATTTCAAAAATACAAGATATGGGGAAGGATTTTGTTAAAAAAATGAATGCTCGCACGTTGACAAATGCTGCGCTGCTTCATTCCTTCTTCAATCTATTGCATTGAAAGAAACCGCAATTTCCCACATTCTCATGTATTCTTGATGAATGTGGTGAAAAACCACCCAGACCGGAATATTAACAGCAGGGCTTTTGGCCCTGCTTACACTTGTCTGATTTTAGGCTCCACCGCTTCCGATCTGACATTATGGGTCTGATTCTGATTCTCCGGTTTCACCTTCTGCGTAATACTGTTAAATTTTTCATTGCTCTTTTTTTGATTCAATTTTTCCTGTTTATCTTTGTCCATGATCTCACCTCTTTATTAGGATAGGCAAAATCCGAAAAAATATGACAGAAATGATTCAAAACAAAAAACCCTTGAAAAATCAAGGGTTTCTTCGTGCAGGAAAAGAGACTTGAACTCTCATGGTATTGCTACCACACGGACCTGAACCGTGCGCGTCTGCCAATTCCGCCATTCCTGCGAACAAATGCTATTTTATCTGTTTTTGGCTTTCCTGTCAACTGCTTTATTAAAAATTATTCAATTTTTCTTATTTACAAAGCCGGATTCCGACTTTATTCATTCTTCCTGCTCTTTTTTATTTCTTTATTTTCTACAAATTTTTCTACCATCATTTCAAAAAGAGAGCGGAAAATCTTCTGAATTGCCTTTTTGGTGACATCATCAATGTTCTTTGCCGCTTCAATGACATTTTGCAGGGATTTCTTCCAGTCAGAACCGAATTCAAACACATCGGAGGCTTCCGAAGCAGATATGATTTCATACAGAGTATCCACAAAAGTGTGGGTTTCCTCTTCGGAAAGAGACAAAATCCACTCATTCATGGAAGCATCCCGCAGTATCTTCTTGCTGCTCATGTTCTTTGCACGAACAAAGGACTGTCCTTCTATCTTCCAGCTGTAGGCATTGTGCTGAAGAAGCCCTACTCCCCTGCTTTCCACCACTTCATAATCACTGTGGTCCTCAAGGATCATCCCCACAATGGAAGATCTTGGAATAAATTTGGAAACTTTGTCAGCTATGGCTTCATAATTTCCCTGCTGCCTGATCTCAGGGCGAAAGCCCGGACCGTCATTATTGTATACGTGAATCAGCTTTTCTCTGGCTCTTTCCGAGCAGTTCATGGCAGCATATACTGCCAGATTACCACCCTTGGAATGACCGCCGGTATAAAATTTCCCGGCAATATACCTTGCAACCCGGTTCATATATTCCACGCTAAGGCGCTGACTTTCAAGAGGCTTAGAAAAAGCAAGATTCAAATCCTCTTTCCAGCCTATGATGGTAGCATCCGTCCCACGATACGCCATGTATACATTCTTATCGTCCAATATATAGCTCATGGCGCAAAACTGGGTCTCTTCTTCTATATTAATGATGTTGACATAGTAATTCATTTTTAAGGAACCGAATCTCACAGATTCAGCGGCTGCCGCAAACAGTTCCTTATTATTTTCCCTGTACCAGTAGTCATCCAAAATTCTGTCCCTGTCAGGATGACGATAAATACTTTGTATACTGACAGGCGTATTTCTCTCCTCAAGTCCCGGTACAAATGAACCGTAGTTCAGATAAACCAGCTGACAAAGCACCAGACTGTCTACTTCATTTAAAGGCTCTTCTGTAAAAGTATACTTTCCATTTTCGCGAATATAATCAATAATATTCTCCATATACTTTCCACTTCCTTTTGCTGTTTGCTATCTGCCTGCTGCCAGCATTCTGCCAAATTCTACTGCAGGAACGGGTCTGCTGAAATAGTACCCCTGAAGAGTGTCTGCTTTTTCCTCTCTGGCTACCTGACAGACTTCTTCCGTTTCAATTCCCTCCATACAGACCTTCATATCCAGAGAATGGGCAAGAAGAATGATATGTTTGACAATATTTCTGTCCACCTTGTTATCCTGGCATCTTGCAACAAACTTATGCTCAATCTTGACCCAGTCTGCAGACACATCCTGCAGAACATCAAGGGAGGCGTATCCTGTTCCGAAATCGTCAAGTGCCACCATGATCTGGCGCTTTCTAAGCTTATCAAGATTGCTCATCAGCACGGAAATATCATGGGCCTTGCAGCTCTCCGTCAATTCCATCACCAGCTTTGTAGGATCATACCGGTATTCATCGATGGTCTTAAGAACATACTCCGCAAAACCTTCATCCTTAAGCTGTTTATAGGAAACATTGACATTCACAATAAGATTCTCATCTCCCCATTCCTTTATTTGGGAGATAGCTGTCCTTACCACCCATTCACCAACCTCTTTGATCAGACCGGTTTCCTCCAGAACAGGAATAAAATCCGCCGGGGAAGCTTTCGGGAATTCTTCATTTTTCCACCGAAGAAGGGCTTCACACTCCACGATTTTTCTGGTAACAGGATCTACGATAGGCTGATAATATAATTCAAATCCTTTAAAGTTATCCCTTACATTATGCTTTAGTATTTCAATAAGTCTGAGTTTCTTGAGATATTGCGCTCTGATTTCCTTAGAATAAAAGGTAATCTGGTTCTTTCCCTGTCTTTTGGCTCTTTCGAACGCATACTGTGTATTTTGCTTTAGCTGTTCAGGAGTATCTGCACCCTGGGGATAAAGACACACACCTGCAGATAAAGATACCGAAACTTCCACATTCTCTGACAGGGGTATTTCCTTTGCTTCTTCCGCTGCCCGGTTATATATCGTCTGCATATCGGAAACTATGCCATAAGGATAGTGAACTGCAAACCGGTCGCCGTCTATTCGGTACAGCATAGCGCTGGGCGGTATGATATTTTTCAGTCTGACCGCCAGATTCCTGATTACCTCATCCCCGCCGTTGTAGGTATAAAGATCATTGACCCGCTTAAAATTATCAATACCAAGATACATCAATGCACCCCTGGCTGTGCGGTTTTCAAAGGTTTCCTTTATATCCTTGGCTGCTACATAAACATTGGCTATCTGCGTAGTAGGATCAATTTCTTCATTCAGTCTTGTGATTGCTCCGGTAAACCATATGATCCTTCCCTCCGCATTTCTGACAACATTTCCCCGGCAGGCTATCTTAATATATTCACCATTTCTTTTCCTCATACGGTAATCAATCCGGTGGAAATCTGTCTCTCCCTTTATCAGTCTTCTGATCTCCGCATCATACCTTGTAAGATCGTCAGGATGAACAAGGCTTCGCAGAATTGAACCCACACTGTCCACATATTCTCCCGGCAGATCAAAATCATTGACCGCGGTAGGAGACCATCTGGATCTTCCGGACGCATTTTCAATAAAATAATAGTCTTCACTGATTTTACACAGAGACTCAAAAAACTTATTATCTAACCCCTCACTATTAAATGCCATACCCTCAATCTTCCTTTGTAGAAAAAATTACCTTTATACTAGTATAACCTTCTTTTGTCAAAAAGGAAAGCGTAAGAAAAAATAATTTTCTAATACAAGATGCCATCATAATATTGAAGCAGCAGATCCACTACTCTGCTGTAGCTGATTTTTCCGTCTTCTACCCCGTTAAGCACCAAAGTAGTCTCTGTAAAAGTATTGGAAGCCTGCTTCACAATCTCCGTATCGATCAGGGCAGTTTCCTCCACCTGTTCCCATGTTTCCTGAGACAGAAACTTTTTATCCAGCAAAACCTGTCCGTTAATGACCGGATGGGAAGCATAAATCTCATCATTTTTAGCAATCGCCTTATAAAAATCATTATCTATATAATTAATAACACTCAAATAAGCACTGTACCTGAAAAATGCATCCTCCGAATCCACACAGGCAAGATAACCGATAAAATTTGCCTCATCCTCACGGATAAATCCTTTTAAATGGGACAGCTCATGGCATATGGTAACAGGCAGGTTGATTACACACATGATATCATTATAATTTGCCTCCATGGAAAAGGGAAAGTAGTAGCCCATAATATACTGCTGACTGAAAAAATCGGAAGTACTAAGAGGCTTGGGATCAGGGTAATAACCCTGCAGTTCCGGAAATGTGCCTGCAAGTCTCTGCATCTGCTTTTTTGCCTCCTGCTTCATATCCCCCTCATAAAGCAGCTCTCCGTCTGCATCCCGCTTCATCTCGGAAGACAGCATATTCGCCTGTTCCACAACATAATCTCTTAGCGCTGTGATCTCCGCTACGCCGTACTCTTGTCTCGAATTTCCGCCTATGACATAGCGTTCATTCACAGGGGAAACGTGATACAGCAGAAAGCAGTTCAGCGTCATAATGACGCACACAATACCAAAAATCCAAAAGATCACCGTACCGTAACCTTTAAGAAGCTTTCCGCTTCTTTTCGGAAGGAAACGGTGAAACAAGCTGTAAATCAATGTCCATACGATCAGCACCGCCACAAGTATGACTGCCAGATACAGCATTTTTTCTCCCACGGAAAACGGAAAAATACCCGTCAGCCGCCCATAGGTCTCTACCCATATAGGGAAAATATGCTTTACATAAAAGTTACAGAAAGAACTACTCATCCAGCCTGCCATGTTCAGCAAAAGAGCCACCGCCGTCAGAAGTGACGGTATCACGATTTTCCATTTCTTTTTCTTATTTGTCCTTATTTTTATCATATCCTTTCTGTTTTCCTACTATATTTGTATTAAGGCAAAGCCACTTTAAGGGATTCTGATGACATGTCCGCATTTCTTTCTGTCATTAAAAATATAAACGAGTTTCTATGGAGCGGTCCCCTGCTTTTTCTGCTTATGGGAACCCATCTCTATTTTACCATGAAACTGCATATACCGCAGAAAAATATTCTGAAAGCGATCCGTTTATCCGTCACGCCGGATAAGCAAAAAGATGGCAGGAATCTTTCTGTCTTTGCCACCCTTGCAACCACACTTGCCGCAACCCTTGGCACCGGCAATATTGTAGGCGTTTCCACTGCTGTTGCCCTGGGCGGTCCCGGGGCTGTTTTCTGGTGCTGGATCACAGGAATTCTCGGAATGGCAACTGCATATGCGGAATGCTTTTTAAGCGTCCGGTTCAAAAGCACCGGAACAGACGGACAAAACCGGGGCGGTCCCATGTATGTATGGGAAAACGGTTTACATAACAAATCCATAGGAAAATTTTATGCTCTGCTTACCGTAATTGCCGCCTTTGGCGTAGGCTGCACCACCCAGTCAAATTCCATTACCCAGACCACTTCCATGAGCTTTCACATTTCTCCGCAGATATCCGGGTTTTTTGCGGCTCTTATTGCCGGTTTTGTCATTGTAGGAGGTATCCGGTCCATCGGAAAGGTATGTGTCAAGATTGTTCCTTTTCTTGCCATTCTGTTCATCGGAAGCTGCCTTTTGCTTTTGTTTCTGAACCGGTCATCCCTGCTGCCTGCCATTTCACTTATATTAAAAAGCTCCTTTGCACCAGCTGCCATTGCCGGCGGTGCCGCAGGTTCCTCCCTTATAGCCACCATGCGGTATGGAATCGCCAGAGGGCTGTTTACCAATGAAGCCGGAATCGGTACCGCTGCAATTGCTGCCGCAGCATCGGAAACAAAGGATCCCGTGAAACAGGCCTATGTATCCATGACTGCTGTTTTCTGGGATACGGTAGTTATGTGCCTTCTCAGCGGCCTTGTGATCGTAACCAATATGATCAGCCACCCGGCTTCCATCGCAGGTGTCAATGAAGCCGGTCTCACAGATGCTGCCTTTACCTTTCTCCCACTCCTTGGCAGTTCTTTTCTTTCCCTTTGCCTGATCGCTTTTGCGATTACGACGCTGATCGGCTGGTCTTATCTTGGAGAATGTGCGGTAGAATATCTTGCCGGTAACCGCGGTATTTTTCTATATAAAGTCGCTTATATTGTCATGATCTATGTCGGTGCAGTGCTG
>JBJEMT010000040.1:0-7821 GCA_051879815.1 Suilimivivens sp.
CTTATGAGGGACTTTACTGTACCCCCTGTGAATCTTTCTGGACAGAATCCCAGCTTGTGGATGGTAAGTGCCCTGACTGCGGAAGAGAAGTAAAACCGGCCAAGGAAGAGGCATATTTCTTCAGAATGAGCAAATACGCCGATAGATTGATTGAGCATATCAACACTCATCCGGAATTTATCCAGCCGGTGTCACGTAAGAATGAAATGATGAATAATTTCCTCCTTCCGGGGCTTCAGGACTTATGCGTATCCAGAACTTCTTTCAAATGGGGTATCCCGGTAGATTTTGATGATAAGCATGTGGTTTATGTGTGGCTGGATGCCCTGACCAATTATATCACAGGTATCGGATATGATGGTGACGGCAACAGCAGTGAGCAGTATAAGAAATACTGGCCGGCGGATCTTCATCTGATCGGTAAGGACATTATCCGGTTCCATACTATTTACTGGCCCATCTTCCTGATGGCATTGGGTGAGCCTCTGCCAAAGCAGGTATTTGGTCACCCCTGGCTTTTGCAGGGCGATGGTAAGATGAGCAAGTCCAAGGGAAATGTGATTTATGCGGATGATCTTGTAGATTTCTTTGGCGTGGATGCTGTCCGTTACTTTGTACTGCATGAAATGCCTTTTGATAATGACGGCACGATCTCCTGGGAACTCATGGTAGAGAGAATTAATTCCGATCTTGCAAATACACTGGGTAACCTTGTGAACAGAACCATTTCCATGAGTAATAAGTATTTTGGAGGAGAAGTTTCTGACAGAGGTGTCAGTGAGGCGGTGGATGAGGATCTAAAAACTGTTGCTACCGGTACCTATGCAAAAGTCAGTGCCAAGATGGATGAGCTTCGCGTGGCAGATGCGCTGACGGAAATTTTTGCATTGTTTAAACGTTGCAATAAATATATTGATGAGACAGAGCCCTGGGTACTTGCCAAGGACGAATCTAAAAAGGACAGACTTGCTACGGTTCTGTACAATCTGGTGGAAAGCATTATGATCGGCGCTTCCCTGCTTGAGCCCTATATGCCCTCTACCGCACAGAGGATCGCAGCACAGCTGAATACATCACTTCGCGGATTTGAAGACCTTACCGAATTCGGCAAATATCCATCCGGCAATAAAGTGACAGATAAGCCTGAGATTCTATTTGCAAGACTGGATGCAAAGGAAGTGGTAGAAAAAGCAGAAGCTATGTTTGCAGAAAGAAAGGCAGCCCAGGAACCTGCCAAGGAGGAAGAGACACCTGCAAATGTAATTGATATTGAACCTAAGGAAGAAATCAGTTATGATGATTTTGCAAAGATGCAGTTTCAGGTAGGTGAGATCATTGCCTGTGAAGAGGTACCAAAGTCCAAAAAGCTTCTTTGCTCACAGGTTCGTATCGGAAGCCAGGTAAAACAGATCGTTTCCGGTATCAGGCAGCATTACAGTGCACAGGAAATGGTAGGTAAGAAGGTCATGGTTTTAGTAAATCTGAAGCCTGCTACACTGGCCGGTGTGCTCTCGGAAGGAATGCTTCTCTGTGCAGAGGATGCAGAGGGAAATCTTGCACTTGTGACACCGGAAAAGGAAATGCCTGCCGGTGCGGAAATCTGTTAGAAGTATAGAAAAGAAACTGCCGGAAAACTGTGGGGGATTTGCGGCAGGAAAAGAGGGTTACGTATGGTAAAAAAAGAAGAATTCACATTTGACTCAAGAGATGGTCAGAGCAAGATCCATGCTGTGCGTTGGATTCCGGAGAGTAAGGTGATCTGCATTCTGCAGATTATTCACGGCATGGCTGAGTATATCGAAAGATATGAGGAAATGGCACAGTATTTTGCAGAGAAGGGAATTCTCGTAACAGGTGACGACCATTTGGGTCATGGGAAAACTGTGACGGAAGAAGGTATTTACGGATATTTCTGTGACCGGGATCCGGCTACGGTGGTTGTCAGGGATGTACACAGATTAAAGAAAATGACCCAGGAGGATTATCCGGGGATTCCCTATGTGATATTGGGGCACAGTATGGGCTCTTTTATTCTTCGGAATTATCTGTTTCGTTACGGAACCGGAATTCAGGGTGCCATTGTATGCGGTACCGGCTCACAGCCTGCAGCGCTTGTCAAACTCAGTAAGGGGCTGGCAGCGCTTCAGGGACTCTTTCTTGGGCAGAAGCATATCGCAAAAATGATCGACAGGCTGGCATTTGGCAATTACAACCGGAAGATTACGGATCCAAAGACAGATTTTGACTGGCTTTGCCGCGATGAAAAAGTAGTGGATGCTTATGTAAAAGATCCTCTCTGTGGATTTACTTTTACTGTGAACGGGTTTCTGACGCTGTTTACTCTGCTTGATCGCTTGAATCAGCCGGATAATCTGCAAAATATGCCAAAGAATCTGCCGGTATTTTTTATTGCCGGAGATAAGGATCCTGTGGGAAATTATGGTGAAGGGGTAAAAAAGGCATATGAAAGCTTTGAAAAAGCAGGAATGGAGAGAATTGCCCTTAAGCTGTATCCTGAGGATCGTCATGAGCTTTTAAATGAGATTGATAAGTATCAGGTATATGAGGACCTGTATCCATGGATTGTGGAAAGAGTGAAAGAATATCAGATTTAAGATAAACAGGTGGTTTGAATGAAAAAATTGATAGTGGGAATGCTAGCACTGCTGATGGGGGTCTGTATTGTTTTAACATCACAGACAATGACAGTCAGAGCCTCCGGGCAGGATGATGTGGATATCGAGGCGCTGCTTGGAGATGCAAAGGATAAACTGTCCGAAGCGGTATCCAATCTGGATAAAAAAACAGTTAAAGAAATATTTGAATTTATTCATGAAAAAGTACAGGACGGCAGCCTGAAAACAGAGGACGGTCTAAAGGAAGCTATTGAGGAAGGGGAAAGCAGATTTGGCGTGACAGTCAGTGAGTCGGATGCCAGAAAGATCATAGAGGTTATGGAAAAGCTGGAGGATATGGGCTTTTCCGGAGAATATGTGATTGAAAGGGCAGAAGAACTTTACGACAGGTACGGTGCAGATTTTGTGGATCATGCAGATGAGGTGATCACAGAGGCTCTGGAAGATGCTGTAACGAATGCGGCAGAAAACTTTTTCAGCAATCTGTGGGAATCTGCAAAAAATTTCTTTAAAAATCTGTTCAGCGGGTTATAAATAGATTTTTTTCTGCAAATACTGAATAGTATCATTGCAGAAAAGAGGTTACTATTTATGAAAATCGCATTTTACAGTACCAAACCTTATGACAAAATCTGGTTTGAACCGTTAGGAAAGGAATATGGCTTTGATATTCATTTTTTAGAAGCAGCCTGCAATCAGGAAACGGTGTTTATGGCAAAAGGCTATGACGCTATCTGCATCTTTGTTAATGACTATGTAAATGCAGAGATGATTGAGGCACTTTATGAAATGAATGTCAAGGCTATTCTGCTTAGGAGCGCCGGTTTTAATCATGTAGATGTAAAAGCAGCGGAGGATAAAATAGTGGTCCTTCGGGTGCCAAGCTATTCACCGGAAGCAGTGGCGGAATTTGCCATGGCCATGCTGCTTACCGTAAACAGATTGACCCATAAGGCTTATAACAGAACCAGGGAGTTCAATATGAGTCTCAATGGTCTGATGGGGATGGATCTGTATGAAAAGACAGCAGGAGTGGTAGGAACCGGCAAGATCGGGCAGGCGATGATAAAGATTCTGAACGGATTTCAGATGAGGGTGCTTTGCTATGATCCTTTTCCGGTAAAGGGACTGGAAGCGGAATATGTTTCTCTTGAAGAAGTGTTAAAGCAGTCCGATGTGATTTCTCTGCATTGTCCTTTGACTTCAGAAACGAAGCACATGATCAACAAGACATCCATCAGCAGTATGAAGGATGGAGTCTATCTTGTGAACACTTCCAGAGGAGGACTGATCAATACTGACGATCTGATCAATGCCATGCTGGAAAAGAAATTCGGCGGTGTGGGTCTGGATGTATATGAAGAGGAAGAGGGAGTCTTTTATGAGGACCGTTCCAATGAAATTATTACGGATGATAATCTTGCAAGGCTGATGACATTTCCCAATGTACTGGTGACATCCCATATGGGATTCTTCACCAGAGAGGCTATGCAGGCGATTGCTCATACCACTCTGGAAAATGCCTACGCGCTGGAAAACGGACTGCCCCTTTTGAATCAGGTGGGAAAGGAAATGGCATTGTAAAAGTGTAAATTTTTTGTTATAATAAAAAACTGATAATACATTAGAGGATAAACTAATGAGCGAAGAATCGGAATACGAAATAAGATTTGTGACCCGTGATGAGTGGGAAGATGCTATGGGCCTTGCATGGAAGACCTTTCTGGAGTTTGAGGGAGATGTTTATCCACCGGAAGGTGTACGTAGCTTTGCGGACTTTATTACTGACTCCTCATTAAAGAGAATGTTTATTATGGGAACTTATCAGATGCTGGGAGCATTTCTTGACAAAAAGATAGTAGGAATGATCAGTCTTCGGAATCAAACCCATATTTCTTTGCTTTTTGTGGACAAGTATTATCATCGAAGAGGGATAGGGAGAGCCCTGATATCTGCACTTTCCAAATATGTAAAGGCGGAAATGGGAAGAGATAAGCTTACAGTGAATGCATCACCGTATGGAGTCGGTTTCTATCACCGTCTTGGCTTTCAGGATATCGGACCTGAGAAGCAGCAGGATGGAATTATTTTTACACCTATGTATTTAAATATAGAAGGTGAATAAACTTGCAGGGAGAACGCACAAATGGGGAAAATATTTGATCTTGACAGTCCGCTTATGAATGGGCTTAATAAGCTTGCAGATCTGATATGGCTTAATATCCTGACAGTAATCTGCTGTATTCCGATTATTACGATCGGCGCTTCTATGACGGCACTGCATTATGTAGTACTGAAAATGGTGAAGGATGAGGAAAGCTATATAACAAAAGCCTATTTTAAATCTTTTAAACAGAATTTTAGGCAGGCGACATTGATCTGGCTGATACTTCTCGGGATTATGCTCCTTTTAGTGGGAGATTTTATTATTTTCAGATTTTCAGGAATTGCTTTTCCCTGGTGGTTTCAGGCAGTTTTACTTGCAATCGCGATTTTGGTACTGTTTGCAACCATGCATCTGTTTCCTTTATTATCAAGGTATGAAAACAGTATTAAAAATACATACAAAAATTCATTATTTATGGGAATCTTAAATCTGCCCAAGACGATACTTATGATGCTTTGCTGGGTTATTCCCGGTGTAATCATACTGTATTTCGATCAGATTCTGCCGATTGTTCTGGTGCTTGGCATTTCAGGTCCTGCATTTATGAATGCCCTTCTTTATAAAAAGAGTTTTCAGCGGTTCGAGCCGGAAACAGAAGAAACTGCTGATGAAGACTGGACCATAGAAGAAAATCCTGAAGAAGAAATGAATGAGACAGAAGGAGCAGAAGAAGAGAAGGTAGAGGAGACAACAGAAACCATTGATTCCCGAGAGCAATGAGCCGGACAGATGTGAAGCATTCATTTGGTGCATGACGCAAAGGCCGCATACTCCGCCGCTTGTGGCATGGTGTTAACTGATTTCAACCAGGGAGAGGGGCATGGAAGAAAAATACAAAAAAATAATACGATGGATTGTATTTGGGACAGGCATAGTCGTAGTAATAGGTATTCTGCTTTTCAGTTCTTTTGCGAAAATAAAGCGTCAGGGAACAGAATATTATGAAAACCAGATGATCGATATTGCAGACAGCCATGTGAAGAAAATTGATACAGAACTGGAAAAACTGCAAATCTCAGGCAAAACAGCAGCATATATGCTATCCCTGGCAGAAAACCCAAAGAATGAAGAGATTATAAGCGCGATTTCAGCGGTATTGAACAATACAGACGCCTATCGGGTGATCTATCATGCAGGTGATGGTGCCGGATATGAATGGAATGGAAAAGAGATAACGAAGGTTGATCTGACAACATACAGCTATTACAGACTAATCTGTAAAGTGAAAGGTATCAAATATACTTATGTAGAGGATGAAAAAAGCGGCGAAGATGCACTTATGATAATCATTCCCATAGGAGAGAGCACTGACAGCAGTCTGCTTATTTTCTATTCTATGGACAAAGTGAATAATATGCTGAGGGTAGCCACGGAATTTGATTCCCATTCTTTTGCGGTATTGGTTGATTCCAATGGCACTATTATTACCAAAAGCAATTATGAAAGCAGTTTTCTTTTGTCCAACAGTCTGTGGAACGGCATCTCACAGGAATTCTGCAATGATGTGACAAGAGCCAAAGTGCAGTTGATGAATGAGGTATCCGGATGCTTTGAGGCAGATTCTGAGGATGCAAAGGAAAGCAAGGTTCTTGTATATTCACCGGTAAAAACAAATGACTGGGCTGTTATTATCGGTGTGGACAGGGAATATGTGAATAAGAGGGAGAAGGACTACTGGAAAAACAGCGTCTCCATGGCATATCAGATTTTAGGAGTCATCTTTTTTTTCTTTTTGATTTTTCTTATCTATAATTATATTGGTAAGAAGAAAAATGATGAGAATGACAGAATACTTCGTGAGAAAGCGGAAACGGATCTGCTTACCGGCCTTACCAATAAGCTGGCAACAGAACGTAAAATTAAAGAATACATAGCGCAGAATCCAAATTCCCTTGCCATGATGTTTGTTCTTGATATTGACAATTTTAAGAAAATTAATGATACTATGGGACATGCCTTTGGAGATGAAGTGCTAAAGACTTTGGGACGCACTCTCAGTCCGATCTTCCGGGTATCAGATATTGTGGGACGTACCGGCGGTGATGAGTTCACCATCTTTCTGAAATTTTTAAATTCAGATGAAAATACTTTAAAAGAGGCAGAAAAGCTGGTTCAGTTCTTTAAAGATTTTACTGCGGGTGAATATGTGAAGTATTCCGCCACGGCAAGTATCGGTGCGGCAGTATTTCCCGCCGACGGAAAGGACTTTGATTCTTTATACAAGGCTGCCGACAAAGCGCTTTATAAGGCAAAGCAGAGAGGTAAGAACCAATTGGCATTTTATGATGACAGGGACAGAGTAAACAAGGATGAGGTAATAGGAAAAGAGCAGTCGTAACGGCTGCTCTTTTGTACAATCTGTACAGGAAAAACAAAATTCATTGGTTAATCTGTCAGATGAAATGAAAATGATAAAAGATTATAAGCATTTTTTACAATGGAATTTAAAATCTTTGTGGAATAGTGGTATAGCTTATTTTAATAAAGTTCGGTATACTGTTTTCAGACTTGATCGTGAATCAAATTTTTTAAGGAGGCAAATAGAGAAATGGCAAGTTTATCATTAAAGAATATCTGCAAAGTATATCCTAACGGATTTGAAGCAGTAAAGGATTTCAATCTTGAAATCGCTGATCAGGAGTTTATTATTTTTGTAGGACCTTCAGGTTGCGGTAAATCCACAACACTTCGTATGATCGCTGGTCTGGAAGATATTTCTTCCGGTGAATTAAAGATCGGTGACAGAGTTGTTAACGATGTAGAGCCTAAGGACAGAGATATCGCGATGGTATTCCAGAACTACGCTCTGTATCCTCATATGTCAGTATATGACAATATGGCATTCGGACTTAAGTTAAGAAAAGTTCCCAAGGATGAAATTGACAAGATGGTTAAGGAAGCAGCTAAGATTCTTGACCTGACAGCACTTCTTGATCGTAAGCCTAAGGCTTTATCAGGTGGTCAGAGACAGCGTGTTGCTATGGGACGTGCAATCGTTCGTAATCCTAAGGTATTCCT
>JBJEMT010000041.1:0-7696 GCA_051879815.1 Suilimivivens sp.
ATTGGAGATAAACATATCTCCATCAATCATTTGTTCCACCACAGGATGTCTTCCCGCTTTAATGTCAATAACGCCTTTTTCGTTAATTGCAGGTCTTACATAATGATTTCTTTCTGCCACAAGAGAGAAGGATGCAAATACATCCAGCATGGCAACAGCCTTTGCCGTTTTCTGGATTCGTTCAATCTGCATGGCAATTGCATCACGAATCTCACAGAACATATCATATTCCAGAGTATAAAGCTTGTCCTCTGCATTTAAAATGGAATCCTCAAGTTCCTTTAGTCTGGCATTGGTATACCGCTCCGCATTGGCAAGTGTCTGTTTCCTGATATAATCCTCCGGCACCAGATTTTTAAAAGAATTTGTTACTTCAAAATAATATCCGAAAACTTTATTGTATCGGATTCTCAGATTTTTAATTCCGGTACGCGCCCTGTCTTCTTCCTCCAGCTGCATCAGCCAGTTTTTACCGTCTGTTTTCGCATGGCGCAGTTTGTCAATGGTTTCATCAAAACCATCTTTAATAATGTCTCCCTCTCTGATGGAAATGGGTGGTTCCTCAATGATAGAACTGTCAATCAGTGTACATACATCCTCAAGTCCGTCTATAGAATCATTGATTTCTGCAAGCAGTCCTTTTTCAAAATCCTTCAGAATCGTTTTAATATGCGGAAGCATTCTTAAGGAGTTGCGAAAAGCGATAAGATCCCTGGGATTTGCCGTCTTAAAGCTGACCTTTCCAAGCAGTCTTTCCAGGTCATAAACAGGATTCAGATATTCCCGGATTTCATCCCTGATCATGGGCTGTTTACTGAGCGCATCTACTGCATCCAGCCTTTTTTCTATCTGCTCCCTGTCGATGAGAGGCTGCTCAATATACTGACGCATACATCTTGCTCCCATGGCAGTTTTGGTTTTATCAAGTACCCATAAAAGGGAACCTCTCTTCTGCTTCTCTCTCAGCGTTTCCGTAAGCTCCAGATTCCTTCTTGTGGAGCTGTCAAGAAGCATGTATCTGCTGGTCAGATACGGATATAAATGGGTAAAATGGGAAAGATCATTCTTCTGTGTATCATAAAGATACTGCAACAGTGCTCCTGCCGCAATCAATCCCGAGGGAAAATCCTCAATTCCCATTCCCTGTAAGGTATTCACATGAAAATGTTTCAGGAGGCATTTCCTGCATCTGTCCTCATCATAAAAATGCGCTTCCAGATTATAAAATGTAATTCCAAGTCTTCCTCTTAAATCCTGAATATCAATACCGCTTACCATCAACGCATCATTGCAGATAATTTCACTTGGCATGTATTTGTTAATTTCATCCAGCAGCTTTTTGTTATCTTCCACTTCCGTCAGGTAATAATCACCGGTAGTCACATCGGCTACGGAAATGCCGGATTTCCCCTGAAAATAGGCAATGCTCATCAGGTAATTGTTCTTTCCCGCATCCATGGCCTGAATATCCATATTGGTACCGGGCGTAACAATTCTGACGACCTCTCTTTTTACAATGCCTTTTGCAAGCTTGGGATCTTCCATCTGTTCACAGATGGCAACCTTGTATCCTTTCGATACCAGTTTGTTCAGATACCCCTCTACCGCATGATAAGGTACTCCACACATGGGAGCCCTTTCTTCCTGCCCGCAGTTCTTTCCTGTGAGAGTAATTTCCAGTTCCCTGGAAGCTGTCAGAGCATCCTCAAAAAACATTTCATAAAAGTCACCAAGCCGATAAAATAAAATACAATCCGGATATTCCTTTTTTGTCTCCAGATACTGCTGCATCATCGGAGTCATCTCAGCCATTTTTTCACCATCCATCAATTATTAAACGCTTCTGTATGTCTGATCACATCATTAATATAAACAGAGAAATGATCATTTTCCTGCACTTGATACTAATTCACCAAAATAATAAAATCCATGACATTCCTTTAAATAAACGGGAACGATCTGACCTATCAGTTCCTTTCCTCCCTTGAAATGAACAATAGTATTATTGGAAAGACGACCTGTCAGTAAACTTTCATCCTGCTCATTTACTTCTTCCACCAGGGCATCCAGCGTCTGCCCCTGAAGCAGAGAGACTCTTTCCCTCGCCGTATCCTGAACCACCTTAAGCAGTCTGTCAAATCCCTCTTTTACCACTTTCTCCGGCACCTGATTCTCCATAGCCGCTGCCGGGGTTCCGGTACGCTTTGAATAGATAAAAGTAAAGGCATTATCATATTGCACCTTTCTTATCACGTCAATGGTTTCATCCACATCCTCGGGAGTTTCCCCCGGGAATCCCACAATAATGTCTGTTGTAATGGCAATATCCGGAATTTCTCTTCTGATCTTTTCTGCAAGAGCAAGATACTGCTCTTTGGTATAGCGGCGGTTCATCTGATTTAAAATTCTCGTAGATCCTGATTGCAGGGGCAGGTGAAGATGTCTGCATATTTTCTTTGACTCTTTCATCACCTGGATCAGTTCGTCCGATAAATCCTTTGGATGGGAGGTCATAAAGCGTATCCTCTGTAATCCTTCTATCTTCTCAACCTCTTTCAGAAGCTGTGCAAAGCTCATGGGTTCTTCCAGATTCTTTCCATAAGAATTTACATTTTGTCCAAGCAGCATAATCTCCACTACACCGTCTGCCACAAGATGTTCTATCTCTCTCACAATATCTTTGGGATTCCGACTTCGCTCTCTTCCTCTTACATAGGGTACGATGCAATAGCTGCAGAAATTATTGCAGCCGAACATAATATTGATCCCCGATTTAAAAGAATACTTTCTCTGGGCGGGCAGATCCTCCACAATCTGATCGGTATCCTGCCAGATATCGATGATCATACCGTCCGCCTCAAACATGGCTGTAAGAAGTTCTGCAAATTTATAAATATTGTGTGTTCCGAAAATAAGATCAACGAACCCGTAACTTTTCCTGATCTTCTCAATTACGGAGGGTTCCTGCATCATGCAGCCGCAAAGAGCAATCTTCTTATGAGGATTTTTCTTTTTCAGACTGTTCAGATGTCCAAGCCTTCCATATACTCTCTGATTGGCATTATCCCTGACAGTGCAGGTATTATAGATAACAAAATCCGCATCCTCGTCTTCAATCAGTTCATATCCTACCTTTTCCAATATTCCTGACAGCTTCTCAGAATCTCTGGCATTCATCTGGCAGCCGAAGGTAGTGACACAGCAGGTAGGCTTTCTGCCAAGTTTACCTGAAAGCTCCTCCACATACTTTCCCGCCTTTTCCATAAATCCAAGCTGTCTTTTTGTTTCTTCCCCGCTGTCTATTTTTTCAGTTAACTGTTGACTGTTTTGTATCATTACTTACCTCTATCCCTCTATTTCTTTTTCCGAATACACATTGATATGCATTATTCATTGACTCTGTAAACGTATGCCCTGCCTTTTTTTCCGCACTGCTCAATCACATGCAGATAATTCAGAATATGCAGGACTCTTCCCGCCTCTTCTTTTCGGATTTTAACTGTTCCGGCAAACTCCTGAGCGGTAAAAGGCTCCTCAAGTTCATAGGGTATCAGCTGTAGATAATCCTCCACCCGTTCAAAGCGTATTTCATCCACTAAAGCAACCGGAATGCGGTCGTATCGGTGAGACCCCTTTTTCTTATCCCTGCTCCATCCATTCAGAAGCCTGTATTCTTCGATATCCAAAAGCGGAAAACAAAGCTTCAGATTATGATTCGGCAGATACGTTTTAATCTTATAAAGTTCGTAAAATGCTTTATATACATTTCCCTTTGAAGGACTTTTCCTTGGAGCAGAGCATTCTCCCGATTCCTCATCAATCCAGAAAAGCCATTTGGTATGTGGAATGGGATATACAATGGTTACAGGATATTCCGGTAAAAAACTGTCCAGTTTTTCTCTCATCTTGTTAAAATTGGCAGTCTGAATCTCAATAATCTCGCTTCCCGTAAAGATATCAGCCACATAACCATTAATGGGAATTTCCTGCATATCCTTGTCAGGGGCATAATAATCCTTCAAAATGGCATGTACTGTTTTTTCCTGCAAAGTACCAATACCGTTTCTTACCCTTTGTGAGCTTACAATTCTGTTTTTTATTTCATCAAAACGCTGCTTGTCCATGAAAAATTCTACCAGCACTGTATCGACTACTTGCGTTCCAGGAAAAGCTTTCTGGAAATAAAGTTATATACCATGACAATACCGGTTGCAATAACGGAACTGATAGATACCATAAGTCCGTCAGAAATTATATTCTGAAGGAATGCAGTGTGTGCATAAATTCCATCAATGCAGACATACATAACAATTTCATTGATCAGAAGTCCGAACGCAGATAAGATGAGAAATACAGTAAACTCCTTCTTCTTATCCATTTCTTTCTTCTGTGTAAACACAAATTTAATACTTAAAATATAATTTACAATTGCAGAAACAACGAAGCCTAAAAACTTGGAAATCAGATAATGTACACCAAAAATATTTGCAAGTCCCGTGGTAATTCCAAAGTCAATCAGAAAGCAGATAAAACCTACCACACCAAATTTCAGAATCTGTTCTATCAGTCTTTTCATAATTCATCTCCTTAATTAAATGTAAATAAAAAGAATGTCATGATAAATAACACCTAGGCTATTATAACATGACATTCCCAATTTGAAATATAAATTTTTTATAACACCAGAAAATTATTTTGTTAATTTTACATCATATTCCATGATTTAATTCGAAGGTCAATGAAAATGTGCGGGATTTCTCCCGCACATTTATTTTTTTATTCATTGCTCTGAGAGCCCTCACATCCGCATGTTCCCTGACCTGAAAAAGAAATAAAAGGTCTGGAATCCAGACGGGATTCACTACGCTCTGACCTGCATCCGCAATCATCATCTCTTTCTCTGTTTTCCCTGCGTCCACGGTCATTATCTCTGCATCCACAATCGTTATCTCTGTCTCTGCGCCCACAGTCGCTGTCTCTTTCCCTGTTGTTTCTGCACCCGCAATCATCATCTCTTTCTCTTCGGTTTCCAACGCAATCGTTTCCGCTATGATTACCACAGCAGAAAAGTAACAGTAATAAAATCAGACAATTCATAGTATTATCACTCCTTATTCATCTGCTTTATCATATGCAGGAATGAATAAAAGGTTAATTTCCACTACTTGTCATGCAGAATTTCGTGTCTGATATAAGAAAATGTTTCCTTCTCTCCTTTTTCTGACAGCATCATAAGAAGTTTTTCCAAAAGAACTTTTGTCTCCGGATGGATCAGTGCATTTTCCTTTCCTTTCATATAATAGGCAAGAGGATCTTTCTGCGTATAGGCAGCCCCATTATAAATTTTACAGGCAGCAATCCTGTCCATCAGCATTTCAACCACATATTTCTCCGGCATTCTGGCAGGCGCCATACCTCCCTTTATTTCCTTTGTGCTGTAATCAATCCAGTATTCGTAATGATGCTTATTACGTCCTTTGTGGTGAAGCCATGCACTGGAATACCCAACAGCTTCCCTCTCAGCATTATTTGGGCTTCTGTTACCCTGATAATACTTTACTCCCACAAGAAATTCTGAAGGGCTGTACTTAGACAGATCATGAAGCAGTCCCTGTTTATATAGACCTACTTTAAAGCACCCCTCCATGACCAGCCATTTATGATGCGTAATTGTCTTAAAGTGTTTCCATGCTTTCATTCTTTTTTATTGTCTTTCTTTTTACTTTTCTGTTTTTTTCACAATATGCGGTATCCTTTTTTGCAAGATATAAAGCTACACTTCTCTCTTCTGCAATTATCTTATTATCATCCGGAAGCTGCGTATCTTCTTTTCCCTCTGAAGTAGACAGGATTTTTTCCCACTTCATCCCCTTCGGAAGGTTCGGAAGGGCAAGTCTGTTAGGCTGCCAGTGCATATTATAGGCAATATAAAGGGAATCGTCCTCTGTATCCTTTACATACTTGCCACAAAGCATAATTCCCACCATTCTGCTGATGTAACCGGTATCGGGACGCCATGCCTCGGTTCCGTGATAGGAAATATCCGGATAGCCGCATCCAAGAGAATCCATTATCTTTAGTTCTCCTGCAAGATGAAGAACCGGATGGTTCTTTCTGAGAGATATCAGTTCTTTGGTAAAGCTTAAAATTTCCTCAGCAAATTTCCCGGTTTTCCATTTAATATTCCAGATATCATTGTCCTGACAATAGGCATTGTTGTTGCCAAATCTTGTATTTGCAAATTCATCACCGCTGAAAAGATAAGGTACGCCCTGTGAAAGGAGCAAAAAAGACAAGGCATTTTTCAACTGCTTCATACGAAGCTGCAGAATCGCTTTCTTACGGCTTTCACCCTCTGCGCCGCAGTTCCATGAGAAATTATTGTCCGTACCGTCCCTGTTATCTTCCCCGTTTTTTTCATTATGCTTACGCTCATAAGCCACGCTGTCAAAAAGGGAAAATCCGTCGTAATCCGCAAGGAAGTTTACAACAGCATGATTGGCGGGATTATTTCTGTGATAAAACATTACCTGATTGATAAGGTTTTCATCCCCTTTTAAGAAACGGCGCATATCATTTCTGAAGTTTCCGTTATTAAAGGCAATATTCCTGTATATCGGAGGCTTGTCCTTATAAATTTCCTCAGTAGGAAAATAATCGCTTCTGATCTTGGTTTCTTTCAACAGCGGTTCCTGGGCGATCATGGCAAATGGAATCTGAAATCCGCATAAGCGGACACCGTCGATATGGTATTCAATGACCCAGTATTTTAAGATATCCATAATATAGGACGGCTGTAATTCCGGAGGAAAATAGAACTGCATCATAACCTCTATCCCGTTTTGATGCAGTGTTTTTACCATTTTTTTAAAGGAAATGTCCGGCTTTTCAGCACTATAGGAAGCTTTCGGAGCAAAATAAAAGCCCTTCTGATAACCCCAGCAGTTTACTCTGTTTACGGTTTCTTCCCGGGAATTACAGTTTCTTATTGCTTCCTCCATGGACGTTACCGGGCCGGATGACAAATACATACATTCATCATATTCATAAGACGGCATCAGCTCTATGGCTGTAATGCCGAGTTCTTTCAAATAATCCATCTTTTCAAGGATTCCTTCAAAGGTACCCCTGTTTTTAACCCCTGAGCTTTTATGCATGGTAAAACTGCGCACATTCAATCCATAAATAATTGTATCTTTATAAGGCGTTTTAAGAGGAACATCTTCTTCCCAGTCAAATTCCCCTCTGGTAAGCACACCCCTGGTTTTTCTCTTTACTTCTCCAAAGTCACCGAAGCTTTCAAGCCCCGAAACGCTTTTTGCATATGGATCCGTATATTCGCCATCTACGTTATAATAATTATACCCTGTAAAAGGAAACTCATCTCCCTCTACCTTAACTCCATACAATGTTCCTCTTTTCCCTTCTTTGGAAAAAGGAATTCGACAGGCTTTTCCATTCTTTTCATACAGAATCAAACCACAATTCTCTGCAGATTCTGCTTCTGTTGCAAAAAGGAACCCGTTATTCAAAGGATAAACGCCCTGTTTTTCAGGCTTAAAGTAAGTAATCTGTATATTCTGTTCCATGCGTCCTCCTGATGATTTTGAATTGTAAACACTTACATACAATATTATCTTACCACAAATCTTTTTATATGTGTAAAAAAACTTTTTTTACACATATAAAAAGATTT
>JBJEMT010000042.1:0-7690 GCA_051879815.1 Suilimivivens sp.
CTTCAAAAGAAGTAGAAAAAACAATATCATAACATGGCTTTTTTTCATAATTTATGGTTAGTCTCTCAGACATAGGCTTTCTCCTTAATATGTATTTTGCATATAATAAAAATACTTTGCGCCGCTTTCCCTGTATCATAAAAAAACTTCCTGGCAACCCAGGAAGCTTTCTTATAATCCGTTATTAATCGGTACATCAAATGAACCTGATAAAATTTCCTGAAAATCTCCGGATATATCTACGATAGCCGGTGTAATAATGAATATATAATGTGATATTTTCTGAAGGTTACCGCTGATTGCAAAACAGGAACCTGAAGTAAAATCTATGATTCTCTGTGCAATGTCAACATCCAGACCTTCCAGATTAAGAACCACCGTTCTGTTCGCAAGTAAGGTTTCTGTAATCTCTCTTGCATCTTCAATAGAGGTAGGCTTGATAACACAAACTTCCATGCCGGCACCGGTCTTTTTCGTCTGACGCATCGGGGTTACCTTGGGGACGGATTTTTTAACCGCAGGTTTGTCTTCATCCATATCCTTGGCAGGTTCCTTCGTTATCGGAAGCTTCTTTGGCTTCTCTTCAATGGAATCATCATCATAGTAATCATCATCATAATAATCGTCTTCATCATCATTCAGTTTCATAGCATTGAGAAATTTATCCATTACTCCCATTTTTAAGTGCTCCTTACTTATATTGCATATTGCCGTTCACCAAAGATTCCGGTGCCAACACGTATGAAGCTGGCTCCTTCTTCAATGGCAACTGCATAATCTCCTGTCATGCCCATTGACAAAACATTCATACTAACATTATCAATGTTTTTTTTACCTATGTCAACAGATAATTGCTTTAAAATCGCAAAATACCTTCGATTATCTTCCGGATCATCAACATAGGGTGCAATCGTCATCAGCCCCTTAACGGAAATACCGGGAAGCAGGGCCATCCTGCGAACAAGCTCCTCTGTCTCGGAAGGCCTTACGCCAAACTTGGTTTCCTCACCCGCAACATTGACTTCTGCCAGCACGGAAACCACCACCTTTTTCTTAAGGGCTTCCTTGCTGATTTCCTCAGCAAGTTTCAAAGAATCCACACTGTGTATCATATAAACTTTATCAACAATATATTTAACTTTATTCCGCTGAAGATGTCCGATCATATGCCATTTGATATCCCTGGGCATTACTTCGTATTTTTCAACCAGCTCCTGTACTTTATTTTCACCAAAATGACGACATCCCTGTTCATACGCTTCGTTCAGCATTTCAACAGGCTTTGTTTTACTGACCGCAATCAGTGTAACATCTTCCGCATTTCTTCCTGCAGACTTGCAGGCTTTTTCCATTTTTTCTCTTACAAAATTCAAATTTTCAGTAATCATCATATTCCTCTACTCATTAATGATTTCATTATCCTCAACAGAAGTCGCATCCAGCGCAATATAGTCGTACACATTAAGTCCATATTGCGTATTGGACTTTACAATAGCATACTCATCATTTTCATATAGAACATCAATCTGTTTAAAATCAGCATAGCCTTTATTTATATTGTAAACGCCAACAAGGGTGCCCTTCTTGCTTACAGCATACTTTTCAGTGGAATCAGGTTTGATGATATAATCGCCGCTTCGAAGCTGTGAATCATCCAGATAATATTCTGTATCAGTAGCATTATAAATAGTAGTCTCTATAAATTCCGTAGTCGCTTTTCCATCTTCCGTATAGGTTTCCCGCATAACACCATCCCGGCCATATTTGCCGCCCTGGGTAATATAATCCTTTGGAACAATAAAAAATTCTTTCTGAATAATAGAAGATTGTGGAATTTTCAGTCCTTTTTCTTCTTCTGTAATCAATTCAATATCAATAAAGCGGTCTGTACAAAAGGTAATCATGGAATTGGTAAAAGTCAATTCAATAAAAATTTCTCCATCCGGATTGGTATATCTGCTTACCTGGCCCCATGAAGTATACTGGTTTTTAAGGAATTTTACCATGACATATTCCAGTTCTTCCAATTCATCAGCTTTACTTTCTTCCACCTGAATAACAATTGACCAGTCTTCATCTTTTGACAGCTTATAGACCGGATCACCGCTGGCGATCAGGTCATTGCTGATCAGCTGCGTTTTTTCATAATTTTTAGAATCAAACAGGTCGGAAGTAAATTGTTCCAGTTTATAATCTTCATATCCATCCATGGAATAGATCACGATTCCCGTTTCCGGAGCATTACAGAAAGAAACCAGTTCGGAGACACCTGAATTATTAATTTTGTCTATATTTTCAAGAATATTTGCATTTGCAAGCTTCAGGACGGTACCTTTGACATCATATTTAAAATCATAAACCGAAGAAAAATCCTCCGGATCAAATTCAGAAACAAATCCAAGTATTTCCGATTTAAGTTCAGCCAAATCTTTCGCCGATAATGTGGTTTCCGCTGAATTTTCTGAGGCAATATACTCTGCCAGTTTGCCTGATTCGTCCAGAGTATATACAAGACTGCCTACTCCAACGCGCTCTCCTTCTCTGGCATAATAATTAATATAACCGGCCTGGTCCGCAGTAATGATCTCCTCATTACGCAGAGCAATTCCCTGATAGATATTGTTTGTAGAAAGAGAACCTTCTTTTACCTCATATGGGACTACATGCTTTGATGTAAAATATCCGAAAATACATATAACGATATAGAACAGAATAACTGCAAAAATCACCATTCCTATATTGATATTTAAAGGTTTCCTGTATTTAACTATATTATTATTGCTATTATTGCTCAAGCTCATGCTCCTATATCTTACTTCACAACACACAAAAACCCCAGATACATCTCCGGGGTTTTATGTAAAGTCATTTAGATGTCTCTTATAAAGAAACAATAATCTTCTCTTTTAATGAGTCAGAAAGTTCAGCCTCATCACGCGATACACTTAAAATAAAGTCAACTCCGAATTTTTCGCTGATCGCTTCCAGTTTATTAATAATAGGTTCGATATCTGCTTCTTCCGCACAGGCAATTTTTAAAAAGCTGTCAAAATACATCTGCTGTAAATCATGATCCTGTGATATAATTCCACAAACAAATCCGATAAATTCGTCTGAATCAGATATCATGTATGAAGAAACATCAATAAGTCTAATCTTATTATTCAGTTCATACATATGTTTGGTACTTTTATCCAGATAAACAATATTACCGGATACACTTTGGACTTCACTGTTAACTTTATCTAACAACTGTTTTGTCTTGCCTTTTCCCTTTTTTCCTACTATTAACTGAACCATTGGTAATCCCTCCTGAAGTATATTTCGCTATATATGAAGCAAACCGTTCAGTATATAACTTGTTATTATTATAAAATATAACGCTCTAAAAAACAACAGTTAATTGGTGATTTCCCCAAGCAATTCTGTCATTTCAGAATACAGATTTTCTCTGCTGTCAGAACGCATGATAACTGAAATATATGGATTTCCTGATGTATCTCTGGAAACCAATACAAGACAATGTCCTGCTGCATTTGTAGTACCTGTCTTACCACCAAGAACCGTAATGCCGGACGGTACCTCTGCCTGTCCCTGAAGATAATAGTTTGTACTCTTTATACTCAGTTCTTTTGCATTGCCGTTTTTATCATAATAGACTGTAGAATATTCTGGCATATGTATGATTTCATTAAAGCGTTCATACTGAATCGCCGCATTGGTGATCAAATACATATCATAAACCGTAGTATAATGGTTATCATCAGAAAGACCATGTGGATTCACAAAATGGGTATTGGTCGCTCCAAGCAAAAGAGCCTCATTATTCATCATATCCGCAAACTCTTCTACAGATCCTGCGATTCCCTCCGCTATCATAACCGCTGCATCGTTTGCCGAATTAATGAGCAATACATGAAGGGCCTGATCCAGTGTCATCTGATCCCCTTCTTTCAATCCGCAAACCTGGGCACCGGACTCAAGATTTGTCACATTTCCGGATGCTGTAAGCATCATATCAGCAGAACCGTATTTTAATGCCACAAGCGCAGTCATGATTTTGGTAAGACTTGCAGGATACAGTTTTTCATTCACATTCTTTGCGTAAAGTGTCTCCCTGGAATTGATGTCAAACAAACCGGCTCCCGACGCACCGGACATATCCACGCTATTTATATTGATATCAGAAGAAGCCACACATAAATTGGCAGCAAAAGGCTCTGCAGCGCGGCTTTCTTCTTCTATATTGACAATGCGGTAACTGCTTACTTCCGAACTTACCTCATAAGGCATCTCGAACTGTTTGGCTCCGCAGCCATTTATCATAGTCAAAACAGCCACCAGTATCATGACAATGTTTTTTTTATAAAAAAAATGTACTCTACTTGTAGTTCTCACGCCACTCCATATCTCCTCTGTCTAAGGATTTCACCAAGAGTTCGGCTGTAGCAAGATTGGTTGCCAGCGGAATATTATAAACGTCACAATATTTTACTACATTGTTAACATCAGGTTCATGATGTTTCTGTGTCAATGGATCACGCAGGAAAATAACAAGGTCAAGCTGATTATGCTCAATCTGGGCACAAAGCTGTTGCTCTCCTCCAAGATGTCCAGCCAGATATTTATGTATATTTAAATTGGTAACTTCTTCTACAAGCCTGCCGGTAGTTCCTGTTGCATATAACTCATTTTTACTTAAGATACCCCTGTATGCAATGCAGAAATTCTGCATCAGCTTCTTCTTTGCATCATGTGCAATCAATGCGATGTTCATAAGTATGATAACCCCTTCCTAATCATAAAAACATAGTATCAGCATAAGTATAGTATACACTATTTTGGCTTACATTGTAACCCCACATTTAAAACAAATCCTATCCCGATAAAAGAACTGATCAGCGAAGTCAGACCATAGCTTAAAAAAGGCAGTGGCAGACCGGTATTGGGAAGCAGATAGGTTACAACACCGATGTTGATGAAACTTTGAAAACCGATCAGAGCCCCAACACCGGCCGCAATAATCGTTCCCGCCACATCTTTCGCCTTTCTCGCGACCATAAAACATTCAATGCTGATCAAGAGGATCAGTATAACAACAATACTGCTTCCCACAAATCCGAATTCTTCCCCGATCACGGCAAAAATAAAATCTGTCTGCTGTTCAGAAATAAAATTTGCATTTTTTACTGAACTGATTTGATTTGTTTTGTATCCTTTTCCCATGAGCTGCCCCGATCCGATTGCCATGATGGAGTATTCCTGCTGATAACCCAGAGTATTGGCATACTCTTCTTTATTAAAAAAGGCCACAATTCTATTTCCCTGATAACCGGTAAGAATTTTTTGATCCGGTTGTAAAATCAAGGTGATCACTATTATGGCAGAGGGTATGGCCACAGCAAGCACACCGGCTATGACTTTCCAACTCAAACCTCCAACAAACATCATAATGGCAAATACCAGACAGATTACTATGGTTGTGGAAAGGTCTGGCTGTGCCACTACTAATCCCGCCGGAATTGCGAATAAAATGACACATAGGGAAATATACTTAAAGGTATTCAGTTTATCTTTATGCTTCAGAATAAACTGGGCAAAAAAGAGCATGATAAAAATTTTGGCAATTTCCGATGGCTGAAACCTGAGTCCCCCAATTTCAAGCCATCGCTGCGCTCCACCGCCTTCATCTCCCATGAAAATAACCAAAGCAAGCAGAAGCAGATTCACTGCATATATCACCCAATAAAAGTTCAGAATTACCGAGTAATCAAATAACGACAGAACAATCATCAAAAATACGCCGACGGCAAAACCGGCAATCTGCCTGGACTGCAAAGATTCCTCGGCACTGCCGACGGCAATAATTCCAATTACCGCTAAAGCAATTACCATGATAAAAAGTTTAAAATTGTAATTCCGTATTTTATACTGCTTTAACATAAATCAACCTTTCCAACCAACTTTTTTATCATTTGCTATGTAAATCCAGAATAGGAATGTTGGCATATAGCGTAGGAACTTTACCCTCATGTCCTTTTGCTCCTGTTTTGCTGATCTGGATTTCCATACTTTCCGCATCAATTTTCATATACTTTGATATTACCTTGGCAATATCGGTTTTAATCATTTCCATCATTTCAGGTGAACAGTTCACCCTGTCGGAAATCAGCAGGATCTTCAGCCTGTCCTTCGCGATTTCCCTTGATTTTTTCCTTCCAAAAAAATGTTTAAATCCCATAAGCTCCACCTCCTAATTTTTATGGAAAATACCTGACACTTTTGTCCAGAAAGAAATTCCTTTATCAAACTCAATAAACGGCGTTTCCTTTCCTGTCACCCGATAGCATATATTCTGATATGCTTTCCCTGCCAGTGTATTATTTCCAACAAGAGGTTCACCCTGATTCGTTGCAATGACTACATTTTCATCATCCGGCACAATACCGATTAACGGAATAGAAAGAATGTCTACTACATCAGCAGCGCTCATCATCTCACCGCGTTTTACCATATCATACCGCAGTCTGTTGATTATGAGATCAATCTGCTTAAAATCATTGGCTTCCAAAAGACCTATGATCCGGTCTGCATCTCTGATTGCAGATACCTCAGGAGTTGTAACAACAAGCGCCCTGTCTGCCCCGGCTATGGCATTTTTAAATCCCTGTTCAATTCCTGCCGGACAATCCAGTATGATATAATCAAATTGCTCTCTAAGCTGATTGATCATTTTTACCATCTGCTGTGGATTGACGGCAGTTTTGTCTTTAGTCTGGGCTGATGGCATCAGATAAAGGCTTGGATGCCTTTTATCCCTGATTAAAGCCTGTTTAATGCGGCACTTATTCTCCACCACATCCACAAGATTATAAACAATCCTGTTTTCCAGTCCCATAACCACATCAAGATTGCGCAGCCCGATGTCTGTATCGATAAGAACTACTTTTTTCCCCATGGCTGCCAGACCCGTTCCTACGTTTGCTGATGTGGTGGTCTTTCCCACACCGCCTTTCCCTGACGTGACGACAATTACTTCACTCATATTTAACCTCCTAAATGAATTAATCTCGTCCACTGAAAAATTTCCTATACAGGTAATTCACTCAGTAATTCTTTTGTAAGGGAATCCATTACGATCTTCTGATTTTTTACGTAAGCGATTTTCGGTTGTACTTTAGGTTTTATGCCCCACTTTGTTTTTTCTTTGGAATGATATTTGAAATCACCGATCTTTAATTTTTCCGGTGACATTTCAAGCGCTGCAACATAATGTCCCGTATTGCCGTTTCCTCCTGCATAGGCCTCACCATAAAGCCCGCCAAGCACAATGATATCCTTCGCAGAAATAATAGCAGAACCGGGATATACATCACCAAGAATGACAATGCTTGATTCTGTTTCCAGTACCTGTCCATTCTTTAAGGTGCCTTTATAAAACTGTCCTTCTCCTCCTATCAAAGAACCATCAGAGAAATCCGTCTGGGAAAGTGCTTTTACAAACCTTTGATCTGTTTCTTCATCCTCTGATACCATGCATAAAATATGAATGTCAGAATTTTCGGATATGGCATTCAATATCTGCTTTTCTTCCTCGTCCGTAAGTTTTCTTCCCTTGATGGATAGTGCCATTTTCGCATCTGTAAAAAAGCTTCTGGATTCTTTGAATTTCATTGAAACTTCCAAAAGC
>JBJEMT010000043.1:0-1988 GCA_051879815.1 Suilimivivens sp.
CTCTATACTGTTTGCTTCTGGCTCCTCTGTAGCCCTTTGCAAGCTTTAATACTCTGTTATGTTTCTTCTTGGCATTCAAACCGCCTTTAATTCTTGCCATGTCTTATTTCCTCCTTACGACTCTTATAGCATATTTACCTTAAATATAAGGTAAGATTTTCTTCATATTCTTAACATTAGTTACGTCTGTAATTGCAGGCTGTCTGAGATTTCTCTTTCTCTTAGTAGTCTTCTTGGTTAAGATATGGCTCTTATAAGCTTTGCTTCTCTTTAATTTACCTGTTCCTGTAACTTTAAAACGCTTTGCAGCAGCTCTGCTGGTTTTCATTTTTGGCATAACTGATTCCTCCTGTATTTCAAATTAATTTCTTACCGATAGCAGGTGATTCCTTCTATCATCTATTTTAACTGGCGATTAACGCTTCTCAGTTAAAAACATGGTCATACTTCTTCCTTCCACCTTGGGAGCCTTCTCCACTACACTGACATCTGCAAGAGCCTGTGCAAAATCATCCAGAATGTGCTTGCTGGCTGCCATATGTGCCATTTCACGTCCGCGGAAACGCAGGGTAACCTTTACTCTGTCTCCTTTGGAAAGGAACTTCTTTGCTGCATTTACCTTGGTATTCAGATCATTGGTATCAATATTGGGAGATAATCTGATTTCTTTGATTTCAATAACCTTCTGTTTCTTCTTGGCTTCCTTTTCCTTACGGGTCTGTTCATATTTAAACTTCCCGTAATCTACAATCTTACATACCGGAGGCTTTGCTGTAGGCGCAATCTTTACAAGATCAACTCCTGCTTCCTCTGCAAGCTGCAGTGCTTCTCTGGCAGACATGATTCCAAGCTGCTCACCATCTTCTCCGATAACACGTACTTCCTTGTCTCTGATCTGTTCGTTAATGAATAATTCGCTAATGGTTTTTCCCTCCTACAAGAAAAAGAATTAAATAAAAAGGTGGATAGCATAACTATCCACCCGAAATAACGTTCTTACTGCAAACCCCACTACGCACTCACTTCGATACAACTGTACTATGAGGTTTTGAACTTTGGACGCCTGTCAGCCCAATTGCCACAGGGTGAGAGTGGATACTCTGCTTGTTGTATGCGTTCCTCACGCACTGATTTACTATATCATTATAGTAATTAAAAGTCAATACACTTTTCAAAATATTTTATTCCGTGCTCGCTGTCTGCACGCTTTCTTCCTTCACCAGCCTGATCATTCCATCGGAAATTTCAAAATCCGCCATCAACTCATCATCCTTTGACTGACTGTAGGTAACGGTGTAAGTATTCTCCGCCAGTATCAGATAAGTCAGCTGCTGAATGGTATTCTCGACCATGCCATATGTGCTTCTGATCTTATATGCCGGAATACCGTCCATATCGATCTCCTCAAAAGAATTGATGGTAAGACTTCCCTTCTGTCCACTCTCGTTTAATGCTTCCTCAATAATTTCCTTATATTCTTTTTCTGTAAGGCTTTCAGAAACAATTCCTTCTCCACTTCCTTCAGATACCGTATAGTAAATATTTGAGGAATCAAGTGGCGCTTTTTCATGCAGATACATTCCGGGAATATCTTCCGACTCATAATATCCTGCCGGAATCATAACAGCACAATACTGAAGATTCTCCCTGTCACTGTCCACTGTTTTTTCTTTGAGTTCAAATTCCTGTATTTCTATGTAGTCTGCCTTTTGTTCTTCATTGTCCGAAACAGTAGAAACAGTGACCACCTTTTCTTCACAGCCGCACATTGACAGCATAACCATTAAAAGCAACAGACCTGCTCCGGTTTTTATTCTCTTTCCAAACATTACAAATCCTGTTCCCGATCATCAATTTATAGCGAAATAACACTATTACCATTTAAACACATTTTTCATCCTACTTCAAGACCAAACAGCCGTGGCAGATATGAATAAAAATTTCTAAAGTTAATTCCACCGTCCGCTTATGCGGTGGAATTAGCTCCT
>JBJEMT010000044.1:0-7436 GCA_051879815.1 Suilimivivens sp.
TATCCCCATATTAAGGTCACGGTAACAAACGCACCTACGCCGGAAACCCTGAAGCTTTTAAAAGAAGGGAAGATTGATTTCGGTGTTGTCAGTACTCCTTTTTTAAAAAGTGAGGAACTTTCCGTGCTGAAGGTAAAAGAGATTGAAGACTGTTTTGTGGCTGCACGAAAATTTATTCAGTATAAGAACAGAATGCTGGATTTGCAGGAACTGGAAAAACTGCCCATTATTTCCCTGGAAAAAAATACCAGTACACGTACCTATATGGATCAGTTCCTGCAAAAAAACGGGGTGGAGATGCACCCGGAGTTTGAACTTGCCACCAGTGACATGATCGTACAGTTTACGAAAAGGAATCTGGGAGTAGGAAGTGTGATGAAGGAATTTGCGGCAGAAGAACTGGAATCGGGAAAGCTGTTCGAATTGAGATTTAATAAAATTATACCCAAACGTCATATCTGTGTTGTAACGGAAACGAAAGCATCCATATCAAGAGCGGCACAGGAATTGCTCTTCCTGTTACAAAAATAATACCTGCGATTGCAGGTATTATTTTTGATAATCTTTGATGATCAGGTTCTTGAAATTTTCAACCGGCATGGGTTTATAAAACAGAAAGCCCTGTGCAATATAACATCCCCAGTTGATCAGCATGTCTTTTTGTATCTCTGTTTCAACGCCTTCCACCACGATTTGAAGTCCTAAGGCGTGGATCATATCGATGGAGTGATGGATGATGATCTGGGATTTTGGGTCTTCCATGTGATTCAGGAAGACCTTATCTATTTTAATCTCATCCACAGGCTGGCTGCCCAGCATATTCATGGTGGAATAGCCGCTTCCAAAGTCGTCCATGGAAAAAACAAATCCAAAATCCTTTAAAATGTGTATTTTATCATACATGAGCCCTTCCTTATCGGAATAAGCACTTTCCGTCAACTCCAGAGGAATCAGGGAAGGCGGCACCTGAAATTCATTGGACAGATTCTTCAGTGTTTCCACAAAGGAATTATCATAAGCGTGGAGCCTTGATATATTTATGGAAACAGGAAGTTCAATACCGTAATCATTTTTTAGCCCGGCTACGAATCTGAAAACCTTTTTCCAGATAAATTTGTCCATTTCAATGACAGAAGTGTTCTTTTCAAGCACCGGAATAAAGGCATCCGGAGGAATAAGACCATCGGAAGGATGTATCCAGCGTATCAAAGCTTCGCCGCCTACAATTCTGCCGTCACGCATGTCCACTTTGGGTTGAATATAAAGCTGGAACTGATCGGTGGCAAGGGCTTCATCAAAGCCGTTTTCCACCTTTTTTTCCATAAGCATTTTATCGCGCATGGTGGCATCGAAAAAGGCATAGTTGGTAAAATACTTTCCCTTTACTGTCTTTTCTGCAATAAATGCGTAATCCTGCAGATAGGAAGCAGAAAGATTTTTGTCATCGGCGATACAGATGCCAAAGGCAGGCATTACCTTGCAGTTGATCGGAAATGATTTGATACGGTCACTTAAATCCTTTACGATGGCTACCAGATCATCTTCTGTTTCATAAGGAGTACAGAGTGCAAAAATGTCCGCACGAAAATGTGCAACTGCCGTTTTGTCACTTTCATAGCAGCGGAAGCAGTCGGCAATATATTTCAGAAGATTGTCACCGGCTTCTCTGGATGAAAATTCGTTGATCAGTTTAAAACCGGCGATATCCATAACAATAATGGCATATTTATCATCCTGATAACGGATCAGATCATCCGCCTTGTATAAAAAGGCACGTAAATTTAACAGATTGGTCAGATTAGTACGTTCCTTATTCAGGTTAGCTTCTGCCATCTTGCGAAGAGAATAAAGATATAAATATTCTGAATCTGTAGGATTGTTAGGGTTATTAGATTTCATATATTCTCCTTGTCATCAGATGTATTTTCTTTCGAATCGCCAGAATGATCGACCGCATCTGTAATGGTATGTTTCCCCGTAAATTTACCATAGACCCATATATAAATCCAAAGCAGGATGGGAAGACCTATGGTAGCCATCAGGCAGGCAGCAAACATTCTGTCAGAGCCGGGAAAATCAAGTAATGCAACAATGAGCGTTGCAACATATAAAAAGACGAGTAAAGCAACACATATCAGTGCTGCGATTTGTTTCTTGCTTTTTTTCATAAAATTACCTTTCGACAAGAAAATTTATGCATGAGCCCTCTTTTTTAAAAAATTAAGGTTATCTTTATTATATCATAACTGGAAAACTTTGCAATTTTTTTACAATTTTTTGCCCAAAAGATTCTATTTCCCACACATATTATATGGTATACTGTTCCTATTGTAAAAAGAGCGGAAAAGAGGAAACATTTATGCTGAAATATACATTAAACGGAAACTGGAATCTGAAGATAACAGGAAAGGACAGTTCACTTCTGCCGGCTGAAGGAATAGTGGCAAAGGTGCCGGGTTCGGTCTACAGCGCTTTACTTGAAGAAGAACTGATTCCCGATCCCTTTTACAGGGACAATGAATTAAAAGTACTGCCTCTGATGGATAATGACTTTTCTTTTTGTACCTGTTTTGTGCCGGAGGAGGAGTTGTTTTCCTGTGATGAGGTGATCCTTCGGTTTGACGGAATCGATACCCTTGCGGATGTTTATCTGAATGGGGAACTTCTTGGCAGTGCATATAATATGCATCGAATATGGGAATTTGACGTATTATCCGGGCTGAAAAGGGGAGAGAATGAATTGAAGGTAGTGCTTCATTCTCCTACCCGGTATATCAAAGAAGAAAATGAAAAGGTCTATACAGGAGGATCCCATGAGTGTATGGAAGGTTTTCCACATATCAGGAAGGCCCACTGTATGTTTGGCTGGGACTGGGGCCCCAGAATTCCCGATGCCGGTATTTTCAGGGAGGTATCACTGCTTGGAATCAAAGAGAGCAGAATCGACTCCGTGTATATTTCCCAGATTCATGAAGAGGGAAAGGTAACACTGGATTTTGATGTGGCACTGGAGCTTTTTATAGAAAATGATAATACGAAAATTGAAGTAAAGGTTATTTCTCCTTCCGGGAAAGTATATACACCAAACCTGTCAGAAGACGGGGAGGACTATAGGATAGAGATAACCGATCCTGAAATCTGGTGGCCAAGGGGTTATGGAAAACAGCCTCTTTATCAGGCAAAGGTATCGCTTCTCTCTGTGGAAGGGGAAATTCTGGATACTTGGGAAAAGAAAATCGGGCTTCGTACCATCACGGTTAATACCGATCAGGATCAGTGGGGAAACAGCTTTGCTCATGAGGTAAACGGAGTTAAGATTTTTGCCATGGGGGCAGATTATATCCCCGAGGATAATATTCTTTCCAGAGTGACCAGGGAAAGGACAGAAAGGCTTCTCAAGGACGCTGCAGAGGCAAATCACAATTGCATCAGAGTATGGGGCGGCGGATATTATCCTGATGACTGTTTTTTTGAGACCTGTGATGAACTGGGATTACTGGTATGGCAGGACTTTATGTTTGCCTGCGCTTCCTATGAGTTGGATGATGAATTTGAGAGAAATGTTACACAGGAAATCATAGATAATGTCAGAAGAATCAGGCATCATGCCTGTCTTGCTCTCTGGTGCGGCAATAATGAGATGGAGACCCAGACTCTTGATAAAGCATGGAAGCCCTCCATAAAACAGAAATATGATTACATTAAGCTGTATGAGTATATCATACCGAAAATTCTGAAGGAGGAGGATCCGGCAGCCTTTTACTGGCCTTCCAGCCCTTCTTCCGGGGGAAATTATGACAATCCCTGGGATGAAAACAGAGGGGATACACATTACTGGGATGTGTGGCATGGAAACAAGCCCTTTACCGAGTATAGAAAATTCAGATTTCGCTATCTTTCAGAGTTTGGTTTTCAGTCCTTTCCCTGTCTTAAGACGGTGGAGAGCTTTACCCTTCCTGAAGATCGGAATATTTTTTCCAGAATAATGGAAATGCACCAGCGGAACTGTGCAGCTAACGGAAAGATATTGAATTATTTGTCAGCAACTTATTTATATCCCAAGGATTTTGAAAGCCTGCTTTATGCTTCCCAGCTTTTACAGGCAGATGCCATCCGTTATGGTGTAGAGCATTTCAGGCGTTACAGAGGCAGATGTATGGGAACTGTGGTATGGCAGCTCAATGACATCTGGCCGGTGGCTTCCTGGGCAAGTATTGATTATTATGGCCGGTGGAAAGCTCTCCATTATGCAGAAAAGAAAATGTTTGCGCCTGTACTGATCTCCTGTGAAGAGACCGGTGAACTCAGTGAAAGACCGTATTGCATTTCGGAGCCTGCACCCATTGAGAAAAGTGCAAGGCTTCATGTTGCCAATGAAACCATGGAAGAAGTAAGAGGGGTAGCGAAGTGGCAGCTTTGCGGCCCGGACAGCAGAATCCTTGAGAGCGGCAGCTTTGATGTAACGGTTCCCGCTCTTGACGGAGTATGGCTTGAAAAGCTGGATTTCAGCAAGTATGATGAAAGGAAAATCCATTTAAGCTATCAATTTCTTGTGGAGGACAGGGTGGTATCCGAAAACAGCTGCCTGTTTACACCGCCCAAGCATTATTATTTTCAGAATCCTGACCTGACCCTCACAAGGAAGGGGGATATACTTATTGTTACGGCAAAAAACTATGCAAAGAATGTGTCAATAGAAGGTGTGGATGGGGAAGTAAAGCTGTCTGATAATTTCTTTGACATGGAAGCGGGTGTTCACCAGGTTGAGATTCTTGAAGGAAATGCAGCAGAATTCCGGTGCAGATCAGTGTATGATATTGCGTAGATAAACGGGGAATTTTGCAAAATATTGTAATTTGGTAAATTTTGTGATAAAATTAATAAATATATTCTGAATTTATGAATAACAGAAGGCAGATGACAGAAATTTATCAAGGGGTAGGAAGATGGAAGAGGTTATAAGCAGAGAAGCAATTGCTCAGTTTGAGAATATGATCAATATCTTAAATCCATGTATTGATGATTATATTTATATTTGGGATTTTAAGCAGGACACTTTTTGTATTTCTGAAAATGCCCTTGTGCGTTTTCCTATTCCTGAAAAAAAGACTCCCCATGCAACAGATCAGTTCTGTAAATTTGTGTATGCAGAGGATCTTGAAACCTTGAATAGTGATGTCGAGCAGATCATGAGAAAGGAACATGATTTCCATAATCTTCGTTATCGCTGGATAGATAAGAACGGCAAGCCTGTATGGATCAACTGCCGCGGCAATGTAATCATCGACAAGGAAGGTAATCCTGCGTATCTTATCGGCTGCATTAATGAAATCGGTAAAAAGCCCCAGGCTGATAATGTCAGCGGTCTTCTGGGAGATACCAGCTTTAAGAGTGAAATCGCAGGTCATCAGGGTGAAGTTCTGGAAGGCTATATCCTGCGTATCGGTATTGATAATTTTAAGGAGATCAATGAGAATAAGGGTCTGGAATATGGTGATATGATTCTGCGTAAGACAGCGGAATGTATTCAGTCCCTGACTTCCAAAAAGCAGAAAGTTTATCGTATTGTTGCCGATGAATATGCGGTAGTTGATTATGAAGGCACTGTTGAAGATGCACAGAAATTTTATAAGAATTTAAGGGAGAGAATTGATCTTTTTATTGAAGAAAATGGGTATGAGGTTTTTTATACCATTTCAGCCGGAATATTGAATCTCTCCGATATTAAGAAACAGACCTATGAGAATCTGATGAAGCTTTCGGAGTTTGCCTTAAGTGAGGCAAAGGAAATGGGTAAGAACACTTATTATGTCTATGTGAAGGGTGATTATCATGCTTTTCTTCACAAAAAGGATCTGATCCATATCATGCGCCGTGCGGTGAATCATGATTTTGAAGGCTTTGAGGCTTATTTTCAGCCGATCATGGATATTAAGAACCATAGATTGTCAGGGGCGGAAACATTGCTTCGATTCCACTCACAGGAGACAGGCATGGTTTCACCGGGGGAATTTATTCCTCTGCTTGAGGAAAGCGGATTGATTATTCCGGTAGGCAGGTGGGTGCTCCATCAGGCTATGGCGGCATGCAGCAGAATACAGAAGATCATACCTGAATTCAGAGTATCGGTCAATGTATCTTATATTCAGGTGCTGAAAAGTGATATGTTAAGTGATATCAGAGAAGCAGCGGCAACTTACGGACTTCCTCAGAAAAGTATTATCATGGAACTGACAGAGAGCGGATTTCTGGAATCGGATGCTAATTTTATCAGTTTTTGTAATGGACTAAAAGATAATGGCATTCCGCTTGCACTGGATGATTTTGGAACAGGCTATTCCAATTTCCATTATTTGTACAACCTGAGCCCCGATACCATTAAAATAGACCGTTCTTTCACTCTGAAGGCTCTGAATAACAGTTATGAGTATAATCTGCTCCGGCACATGGTGGAAATGACCCACAGTATTCACTTGAAGCTTTGTATTGAAGGGATTGAAAGCAAGCAGGAGCTTGACAGAATCTGTGAAATAAATCCGGATTTCATTCAGGGGTTCTATTTTGGAAAGCCATGTCCCCTTGGAACATTTATGAAAGAATATGTAAAACAGGAATAAAAGGGCTGTGCTATTAAGCACAGCCCGATATGCATATTTGATTATTTGATATGCTGCTTGATGGCGTCAAAGCTTTCTCTGCTGATGACATGCTCGATACGGCAGGCATCTTCTGTGGCAATCTTTCTGTCAACGCCAAGCCTGACAAGCCAATCACTTAAAAGTTCATGCCGCTCATAAATCATTTCGGCAATTTCCCTTCCGGAATCGGTCAGATAAATAAAACCTTCCTTGGTGACCGTGATATGATTTTTTTCACGAAGATTCTTCATGGCCACACTGACGCTGGATTTCTTAAACCCCAGTTCTTCGGCGATGTCAACGGAACGTACCACCGGTTTTTGTTTGCTTAATATTAATATAGTTTCCAGATAATTTTCTGCTGATTCGTTTACGTTCATTTTCTCACTCCCTATTGGTAAAAAGTATAGCATAAAAGTCATAAAACATCAAAGTTTTTGTGTATATTTCAATGAAAAATCCTTAAAAAGTTCTTGACATCTAATGAATGTTAGCATATACTAACCTTGAAAGATGAGATACATATGTTAATTTCTCTCGCTTTTGCCGGAAAATATTAACAAATGATTTTATTAAAAAGAAAAGAGGATAAAATGATGCCGTTATCAATGGTAAGAGAAGGAGAAGCCAATGTCATCAAGAAAGTGGGTGGCAGGGATGAAACCAGAAAGTTCCTTGAGAACCTTGGATTTGTAACCGGTGGAGTGGTAACAGTTGTTTCCGAGATTGGTGGTAATCTGATTGTGAATGTCAAGGATTCCAGAGTTGCCATAGGAAAAGATATGGCAAACAAGATCA
>JBJEMT010000045.1:0-31972 GCA_051879815.1 Suilimivivens sp.
ACCCCGGTTGAAATCAACCGGGGTTTTTACTGCTTAAATATTTAACAGCAATTATGTAACTAATCAACTTTGATTTCCAGGTATCCGAGAAGCTTGCTCATATCATATTCGGGAAGAACACCTAAATTGGGATCATAGAACTTGCCATCATAGTGAAGCAGGTAATGGCAGTAACGTCCCATCTTTTCCATCATGATACAACACTTGGGAAGAGTAGCTTCCTGACCTTCTGTATATACAATAATATCGGTATGGTCAATTCCGTAGTAATTAAGAGCTGAAATGACACGCCCCATAGTGCCCTGCCACTCTCGGCAGTCCATAACGCTGATTACTTCTGCAATAGTAACGCCTGCCAGCATTGCCACACATGTCTGTCCGCAAAGACCGTCAGCGGGCTGAATGATAATATTGATACCATCAATTTTACGGATAGGATTCTCGAAACTGTAAGGGCTGTTCTGATTCATCTGGATCAGACTGCCGTTTACGTGAAGAAGAATCTTGTGCTTCTCTGCAATGTTGATGTGGGAAACATCATCTGCGGTAAGATGAATTTTGTAATTACCTTTCTCTTCGGGAAGAAGTTCGCACTCAATGATCTTGTTATCTAATACAAGGTCTGCCTGAATAACATCTCTTTGCTTACATACCTCCCAGATGTTGAAAGGAATGCGGATACTGTAGATGTCTTCCTGCTTTTCAATTTTGCCATCAAAAAAATACCTCATGATAAAACCCTCCTGTACATAATATGTAAACGCTTTCATATATTAAAAGAATAACAGATTTTTTTTTTATTGAAAACAGTTTTCGGAGGAAAAAAATAGAAGTATTAAAAAAAATACATCCTGATAAAAAAGTAACAAATTCAGCTGAATAAACTGAAATTTTTTCCAAAAAAATTTTGTAAAAGGACTTGCTTTTTTGAATAAAATGAGTTATTATATCCAAGTGCTCAGCACAGAAGAGAATATTGGGCTATCGCCAAACGGTAAGGCAACGGACTCTGACTCCGTCATTTCAAGGTTCGAATCCTTGTAGCCCAGCTTTAAGACCTCAATGACTTTAGTCGTTGAGGTTTTGTCTTGTATCTGTAGAATGCTACTTTTACCAGGATGGTTGTGGAGGATCATATGCCGGAAGAAAATATTAATTTTGAACGTTTAAAAGATTTGGAAAAGCGGCTGGGATGCAGATTTTGCAAGGATGGAGAATTCGCTGAAATGAGTCTGCAATTAGGTGATTATGCAGAGAAGACCAAGCCGATAGAGAAGGTAACCTTTGGATTTTATAAAGGAGATATCGAGGAGCTTCGGTTTGCGGTAAGCCAAGTGGAGGGGAAATGGGTGCAATATTTCGACAAATACAGCCAGGTGTTTTGCGGATATATAGGAGAGAAAATAGTTTCGTTTTGTCTGGTAGAGGAAGATGCAGACTGTATATTAACGGTACCGGGAGTCAGGGTAGGCAGTATCGGCTGTGTAGGAACGGTGCCGGAATATCGGGGTAGAGGAATCGGACTTCGGATGGTAGATCTGGCAACTGCTTATTTGCAGAAAAGAGGATGTGATAAAGGGTATATTCATTATACTCATATTGATCACTGGTATAAGAAACTGGGATATCAGACATTTGCACGATTTTCATTTAAATAATCCCTCTAAAGCAGATCAGGCCATATGCCAGGTCTGTTTTAGAGGGATTTATGATGAAAAGATTATTATTTTCCGCTCTTACGGTTGGATACTACGTCGAAGATAACAGCGACCAGAAGAACGCCGCCTTTTACAACGTACTGCCAGGAGTCACCAATACCCATAATGGACATACCCATATTGATTACACCAAGCAGAAGTGCACCGATGATAACACCGGGAACTGTACCGCTTCCACCATATGCAGAAGCACCGCCGATGAAGCAGGCACCGATCGCATCCATTTCAAAGGAAGTACCGGTAGAACCATTTACAGAACCAATACGTGCAAGACAGAGCAGACCACAAAGACCTGCCAAAAGCCCCATGCTTGCATATGCGATAAAGTAAACTTTATTTGTATTTATACCGGAAAGCTTTGTGGCTTTCTCGTTGCCGCCCACTGCATAGAAATAACGTCCAAATGCGGTCTTAGAGGTAATGAAATGATAAATTAAGCAGATTGCAATAACCCAGATCAGCATGACGGAAATACCCTTGTACTGACACAGCAGATAACAATAAAACAGAAGTACAGCGGAAATTACGACATCGCGTCCATAATCAGCAATTGGGCTGTTCTGGCGATAACCTTTCTTTGTCTTTTTAGCACGGGATGAAAATGTACTGTAGAAGATAAATGCAACTACCAGTACACCTACTACTAAAGGAGAAAGGATGCGGTCAGCCGTATCAAGTCCCGGAATCTTGATATAAGAAGTAAAAATATTCAGGAAAGATGTATCCTGAACGGATACAGTCTTACTGTCCAATATCAGACGTCCGATACCACGGAAGATAAACATGCCGCCCAAAGTGGTAATGAAGGGAGGAATCCTGACATAACCAATCCAATAACCCTGCCATATACCGGCTGCAAGACCTACAAGCAGACAAATCAGGATGGTCAGATAAATGTTGAATCCATGGTTTGTGATCAGAACCGCTGCGATACCACCCACCATACAAATGACAGATCCGACGGAAAGGTCAATGTTACCACCGGTCAGAATACAGAGCAGCATGCCACATGCCATTACTAATACATAGCCGTTTTGGAGAAGCAGATTAGACATATTCTGCGCATATAACAGACGTCCGCCTGTCAGAAAGTAAAATAAAATAAATACAATAACAAGGGCAATGACCATACTGTTCTTGGTCAGAAAAGCTCCTATATTAAACTGGTTACCGCCTTGTTTTTCTTTGTTTGTTGACATATATTTAATACTCCTTTCATTTTAAGCAGTGGCACTGATGATGTAACTCATGATCTTTTCCTGTGTAGCGTCCTTCGCATCCAGTTCCCCGCGAAGTTCACCTTCATTCATAATATAAATGCGGTCACACATACCGATCAGTTCCGGCATTTCCGAGGAGATCATGATTACTGATTTGCCGTTTTCCACCATTTGATTGATCAAACAGTAAATATCATATTTGGCACCGACGTCAATACCACGTGTGGGTTCATCCAGAATCAGAACATTAGGTTCTGCAAACATCCATTTGCCAAGAAGTGCTTTCTGCTGGTTGCCACCGGATAAGTTGCCTATTTTCTGTTCAATTGACGGAGTCTTTGTTCCCATGGCGGCTGTCATTTCTTCTGTTACATTCTTTTCTGCTGTGGTATCTATAATACCTTTCGAGCAGACTTTATCCAGACGGGCAAGTGTAGTATTAAAGCGAATAGTTTCGTTAAGGATCAATCCGTTGACTTTTCTGTCTTCCGTTACATAGGCAAGTCCATGCTGAATTGCCTGTTCCGGATTCTTCAAATCCACTTTTTTGCCTTCCAGATATAATTCACCACTGATATTGGTTCCATAACTTTTTCCAAAGATGGACATTGCAAGTTCTGTACGACCTGCGCCTTGGAGGCCGGAAAAACCGACAACTTCACCCTTATGTACCTTAAAGGAAATATTGTGATCCACCACCTTTTCGTGATAAAGCGGGTGATAAACGGTCCAGTTTTTTACCTCCAATTCTACTTCTTTACGGACGTTATGTTCGCGGACCGGATAGCGGTCATCCATCGGACGACCAACCATTCCTTTGATGATACGGTCCTCACTGAAATCATCCACACCCTTTACCAGAGTTTCAATGGTGGAACCGTCACGAAGAATAGTTGCCTTATCTGCACAATAGATAATTTCATTTAATTTATGAGTAATAATAATAGAGGTCAGTCCATTTTTCTTAAATTCCATCAGAAGATCCAAAAGCATTTTTGCATCTTCATCATTCAGTGAAGATGTAGGTTCATCCAGGATCAACAGTTTCACGTTCTTGGAAAATGCTTTTGCAATTTCCACTAACTGTTGTTTTCCGGTACCGATATCTTTGATCAGGGAACGGGCTGATTCATTTAAGCCGACCTGCTTCATATGCTTTTCAGCTTCATTGTAGGTCATATCCCAGTCAATGTACCCAAACTTATTTTTTTTCTCATTACCAAGGAACATATTCTCGCCGATGGTAAGAAGCGGAATCAAAGCCAGTTCCTGATGGATAATAACAATTCCTTTTTCTTCACTGTCCTTCAGAGTTTTAAACTGGCAGAGTTCACCATTATAATAAATCTCACCTTCATAGCTGCCTGTAGGATATGTACCGGACAAAACGTTCATCAGGGTAGATTTTCCTGCCCCGTTTTCACCGATCAGGGCATGAATTTCCCCTCGTTCTACCACCAGATTTACATTATCCAGTGCCTTTACTCCCGGGAACTCCTTGGTAATGGACTTCATTTCCAAAATAATATCAGCCAAAAGATATTCCTCCTCTCCTTCTTTATAGTGGCATGTCAGACTGATAAAGAAGGGCGGGACAGATGCCCCGCCCTTCTTTCAGGTCTGGAATATTGTTATTTTAGTTTGTTGCGGACAGATAACCGTCATCACCCATAGTATACAAGCCTGTGTCAACAAGTTCCTGCAGATTGTCTTTTGTGATTACACTAGGTACAAGCAGGAAGGACGGGCATTTGTTTCCAGCGGAGGTCTCATAAGATTCAACATCATATGCGCAATCAATTCCGAAGGAAGGAATCAGGGATTCGTCAATAGTTTCACCAGCCATAATAGCTTTTGCAAGAGATAAGGTAACGATAGACTCGTTGCTTACGTTCTTGTAAACTGTCATGGTCTGAATGCCGTCAACGATATTCTTGAGGTTTGCTTCATCACCGTCCTGACCTGTGATCAATACAGAGTTAGAACCGGCATAGTCAGAAGTAATAGCCTGAGCAACACCTAATGCAGTAGAGTCATTGGAGCAAAGCCATACATCCAGCTGTGTACCATCTGCATAGTAGGAAGAGAGAACGTTCTGTGCTCTTTCAAGAGCTGTATCAGTGCTCCACTGATTGGTAGCAACAGTATCAAAATCAGTCTGACCGGATACAACATTCAATGTACCTGCTTCAATATAAGGATTCAGAACATCCATAGCGCCATTGTAGAAATAACCGGCATTGTTGTCTGCGGGGTCACCTGCGGTAATTTCCAAATTGTAAACGTTGCTGCCTGCATTGGCGAGATCAAGAGTTTGTTCAATAAACTGTCCCTGAAGCTTACCAACAGTATAGTTATCGAAGGATACATAGTAGGATACAGCGTCATTCATGATCAGACGGTCATAAGCAATAACCGGAACGTTTGCTTCAGCAGCCTCATTCATGGCAGTATTCAGAGCTTCACCATCGATAGCTGCAACTACAAGTAAGTCAACGCCATCGGCAAGCATGTTCTGGATATCATTTACCTGTCTTCCGGAATCATTATCGGAGAAGGTAAGAATTGTTTCGTAACCTGCAGCCTTGAATTGCTCATCAAGATAAGCACCATCACGATTCCAACGTTCAAGAGACTGGGTCGGCATGGAAATACCGATCTTTCCACCTTCAGAAGATGTACTGGTTGAAGCGGTAGTTGAACCGGAACCACCACAGCCAACCAAAAGAGTAGCAACCATTGCTGCGCTTAATAAAGCGCTGAGTAATTTTGTTTTCATAAAAGATTCCTCCCTTTTATTTTGATAATATTACTATAACACATAATATTACACAACGAAAACAGGATAATTTTGTTTTTTTTATACATTTTGCATAGAATTTTCTTTTCATTTTTTAGAAACAGGATAAATTTGTTCTCAAAAAAGAGGTTCCGCGCAAAAAAATCCTATTTTCTATTGTGGCATCTTATTTGGAACATTTAAATAGACATCCTCTTTTAAATGAAAACCACTGTTGATAATAACTTCATTGATATTTTTTTCTGTTACACTGACAGGTTCAATGCCAACATAAGGAATCTGAAAATTTCCATTATCCAGCATAATGACATCATCTCCCGCAATCTCTTCTCCCTGTGCCAATGCTACCGCACATTCTGCCGCACGCTGCGCCAGTTTTTCTACCGGTTTATAGACAGTCATGACCTGAGTGCCTTCTACAATTCTCTGGCAGGCTTCCAAATCCGCATCCTGCCCCACTACAAGCACTTTACCGGCCAGTCTTTCTTCTGCCAGGACGGGAACTACCCGGCTTGCAATATCATCATTGCCACACATAATGGCATCTGCTTGCGAAACAATATCCATATGCTCATACATATATTCAGCGGCAAGTTCCGCAAGCCAGCCATCTACATGGATAGAATCCAGAATCGTAACATTGTTCTCTTCCATGACTCTTTTAAATTCATTTTCTACAAGTGATACATTGTTATCGGCAGGTGAGCCCCCAAGCATCAATACGGAGCCGCCGGCAAGTCCGTTATCGATAAGTGCTTCTGACATCATGCCTCCGACTTTTGTGTTATCAAAGGAAATATAAAGATCAACATCTGCATTTGTGATCAGGCGGTCATAAGCAATCACTTTAATGCCGGCCTCTTTTGCTTTTTCCACGGAGCTTTTAAGACCCTCGGAATCAATACAGATCACTACAATAACATCCATTCCCTTTTTTACAAAATAATCAATCTGTTTCTTTTGTTCTTCCAGATCGCCGTTGGCATTCTGGACATTGACCTCTGCGCCCAGTTCCTTTGCCGTAGAGACGAATACATCTCTGTCCCGCTGCCATCTCTCGATAACAAAAGAGTCAAAACTCATTCCTATCTGAACTTTTTGCTCCTCCTGTATATCAGCCACTTCTTTACTGCTGTCCATACCGGTGCAGGCAGTTATCAGAAGCATCAGAATCAGGCAAAACACTGATAATAATTTCTGTTTTTCTGTTGATTTCATGTCTGTTTCATACCTCTTAATTGTTTTCGGATTACTATTTATACATTTTTATATTCGGTGGGAGTAACTCCTACATTCTTTTTAAAGGAACGGCTGAAATAGTTGGGATCGGAGTATCCGCACATGGTACAGATTTCCCTCATGGAATATTCTGTGGTACTGAGCAGCTCCTTTGCTTTTTCGATACGGATATTTGTCAGATATTCAATAAAATTCTTTCCGGTTCCTTCTTTAAATATTTTACTGAAATAGTAAGGGCTGATATTTGCAACTCTGGAGACCTCATCCAGGGAAATGTCTCTGTTAAAATTGTTTTTAATATATTCCTTGGACATTTCTATGATGCTTTTGGATTTCTCTTCCCGCTTTCCCTGGATATTCTGGCAGGCATCCATGATCTTTTCCATAAACCATTCCCAGAGTTCATTTAGATCTTCCGTCCCCATAATGGCAGGCAGATAATTTTGTCTGGATCTGAACTGATATGTCATGCCGCCTTTTTCATATGCGATATGTTCTGCCCATAAGGTGAATTCCAATATTTTGACACGAATCTCCATCAGACTGTCAGGATTATTTTCCACCATCCAGTCGAAAAAGCTTCTTGCCGTAGCAAGGGCAGGCTTGACTTCTCCTTTTTCCACTTCCTCAAATAAACGTTTTTCCAGATGGATCGGATAATCCTCCGCATAATCGCAGCCAATCGGCAGATCATCTGCATGAGCAACGCTTCCTGTCGTCATAATAAGAGCATTTAGCGCTTCGTTGTAAGACTTTGCCATTTCCTGTAATTCGCCTGCCTTGCCGATACCAACACGAAAACTGATCCCCGTTTTTCTGCACAGATAGCGGACAAGTTCCCTTGCTTTCTCAATCAGTTCAATTCTTTCATTGTAATCCATCTCCGCTTTTTCATAGGGAACTAAAACCGCCAGTTTATTTGCCATGACTGTTCCAATGATACAATTAAAATATTCCTTCACGCATTCCCGCACTTCCTGATAATGTTGCTGCATTTTAACACTGCTGCCTACTGCATTTGTCATATGATTACCCTGTTGTTCATCACCGCATATGATGGCAATCATATAAGCATAGCGCTTATCAAAGCCCAAAAGGGTTTTGTAATTATCAATATCCTCGGTAAAATGTTCCTGCAGCAGAATATCATAAATCAGCCCGCTTTCAATAATCGGTATTACCGTTTCCATCTTTTCTTTTACCAGGAGATCATTGCTTCTTTTTTCGCGTTCTTCATCAATGATTTCCATGCCTTTTTTCAGAACAGATACAATTTTTGTCCGTTCCATGGGTTTTGTAATGTATTCCAGAACACCTAATTTGATTGCTTCTTTGGCATAATCAAATTTATCATAGGCAGACATAACAATAAAAAGAACACGATCATTGCTCTTTCTGATTTCTTTCATGGCTTCAATCCCATTGATGCCGGGCATCTGAATATCCATAATGGCAATGTCAGGACGGAATTTTTCAGCCAACTCAATTACACTTCTGCCTGTTTTGGCATATTCCACGATACAGTTATCCCCAAATTCCTTTTCAATAATAAACTTCAGGGAATCAATTACAATCCCTTCATCATCTGCAAGCATGATTTTATACATCGTCTTCCTCCTGCTCTTTTCCCTGTAAATAAATAATAACTTCTGTTCCTTTGTCTTTGCCTTCGCTGATAATAGACATAACATCATCGCTTTCTGTGAAAAGCTTCAGTCTTGCAATTACGTTGTCCATGCCGATGCCATTAGAGTCTGCTGCCAGTTCCTCTTCTCTGTAGGTACCGCTCATAACCTTATCTATTGTCTCTTTATTCATACCAATGCCATTGTCCCGAATACTGATACATGCCGTATCATCAATCCGATAGACGGACAGCCATATTCTGCCTTTTCCCGCCATCTCACGAATACCGTGATTGACACAATTTTCTACAATAGGCTGTAATATCATACTTGGTATTTTTATTTGCACAAGAGAAGGGTCTACGTTCTTCTCATAATGGATATCCCCGGAAAACCGAACGTTGAGAATATAAATATAGTTATCTACCAATTCGATTTCTTCCTGCAGTGTAACTATTTCATTTCCCTTTTTGACATTATAACGGAAGAATTCCGCCATATTCTGTATGTATTGATATGTTCTGTCCGCGCTTTCCAGCATGGCAAGCTGTGCGCCTGCGTTTAAAGTATTAAACAAAAAATGAGGATTGATCTGCGCCTGAAGATATTTCAGCTGGGCATCCTTCAAATGAGCTTCCATCATCAGTTCTTTTTCTTTCATGAGCCGTTCCACTTCCATACCGTGACGGATTCGTTCTATATATTCTCTGATACTGATGACCATCTGGTTAAAAGCTTTTGTTACCACACCGATCTCATCCTGCGACTGTACTTCCAGAAGTGCTATCTCAAAATTACCCTTTGCCACCTCATCCGCAGATTTTGACAGAACTTTAAGTGGACTGATAATGGTTCCCACCAGTTTAATAATTATGCATGCATTGGCAATCATAACAATAAACATGATGCCGATACTGATTGTTTCAAACAGGCGGAATGTATGGACAAGCTCATTATAATTCTCAGAATTGTTTTTGAACTGTTGGTTGTTCAGATTATTAATATAGGTATTGATGTAATCGTACATCTGTGTGGCGTTTTCATATCGGATCCTGTATTTTTCAACATTGCGGCCTCGCTTTGCCTCAATGGTCTGATCGGCTATTTCCAGATAAGTGTCGGACATATGCCGGATGTTTCTTTTCATGCGGTCAAAGGAAATTCCGGTTACTTCATCGTTTAATTCTTCTGCCAGCGCCAGATAAGTCTGCTCACTTCTGTAATAATCCTCCAGGGACTCACTGGTTTTCACATTCAGATATTCAGTCATATTGTTTTGCACATCGCTCAGTGCTGCAGATAACTCGTTCAGATGCAGATTATCCTGATAGACCAGTTCCATTTCGCCAGACATCCGGTTAATTCCCAGAATCAGGAGAAGATTGACCAGACAGACCAGAAGATTTGTGAGAATATAGATACTGCTGATCTTGCCCTGCAAAGAGAGATTGGAAAGGCTATGTAATTTATTGTTCATCTTCCGTATCACCTCCCAAATACAGTCCCACATTTTCTTTATTGATTAAAGCAATATCTGCAATAAAATACTGACTGGTGTTGCCATAATTGTTGTACTCTGTCAGGGCTTTCACACAGAATCTGCCCATTTGATTGGTGTCAATCGAGATAGTTGAATAGATTACATTCCTTTCAATGGCTTTAAGGATTGTATCGGAATCGTAATATCCCAGAATATTGACCTGACCTACTTTATTATAATCTACAACTGCCTGATAAACACAGGTTGTATACAACTCATTCAGACATATGATAATATCCGGAAGGTGTTCTTCCATAAAGATGTCCCGGATAGATTCTTCCACAGAAAAAGCATTGGTATCATCAATAGAAACCAGGGAAATCTCAATCTCTGTCCCTTTTTGTTTCTCGTTTTCAATGGTTTCCTGGATACCGGAGCAAAGGATATTCTGTCCGGAATCCTGTGCATAAGCATTTACCAGTACCATAACTCTGATTGGATTTTCTATCGCACCCGTCTGCGCGATCTCCAATACCTGCCTGCCATACTCTCTGCCCAGGTCATAGCTGCCGATTCCTACAAAGCTGCATCTGTCGCTTTTGGTATTATCGCCATACAAGGTAACTACCGGAATGCCGTCAGCTGTTGCAGCATGAATGAGCTCTGTCATTTCATCACTTTCATCTGCTGCAACGATAATGCCGTCTACCTCAGAAGAAATTGCGATACGCATCAGGTCTTCTCTGGAATAATCATTGTCAAAAGAGCTGTTCAGCAGATCCACATAATTGTTGTCTTCCAGCCCGGCCGCGTAAGCACCCTCATAGATAGACTGCCAGAGGGAAGTATTCGTATCGTCAGCGATCATGACATAATAACGATCATATTTATTGGCATCCTGTTCTGTTGTAAAATGATCAATATAAAAGCTGAACACAAAAACACCCGTTAATGCCGTTATGGCAATCAGGATAATGGTCAGTATAAAATACCAGATGTAGTTTTTTGGTTTTCCTTCTTTTTGCTCCATAGTAAGCCGCCTTTGATGAATTCAGGTAAAATCTATCTGATATAGGTAAGTATACCATAAAAAATTTTAGATACAAAATTTTCATAATTTTTGTACAAAGCTTTGAAATTTCTATTATAATAGAATGCATAATGCGTACAATGCACTGTAGAAAGGAATGAAAAAATGTTTATAATCGCAGGCCTCGGGAATCCGGGCAGACAGTATGAAGGAACAAGGCATAATATCGGCTGGCAGGTTATTGACGAGCTGGCAGAGAAATATAATATTAAAGTAGCAGAGAGCAAATTTAAAGGCTTAATCGGTAAGGGAATCATTCATGGAGAAAAGGCAGTTCTTGTCAAACCCCTTACCTATATGAATTTAAGCGGAGAATGTATTGGTGAGGCAGTCAATTTTTATAAAATTGATGAAACTGCAGAATTAATTGTAGTGGCGGATGATATCAGCCTGGATGTGGGACAGATCAGAATGCGCAAAAAGGGAAGTGCCGGCGGTCATAATGGTCTGAAAAGTATTATTGCACATCTGGGGCATGAGGAATTCATGAGGATCAAGATGGGAGTGGGAGATAAGCCGGCAGGCTATGATCTTGCAGATTATGTCCTTGGTCATTTCAGTAAGGAGGAAGAAAAGGTACTTGCTGAAAGTAAAAAGACGGCAGTACTTGCCATAGAGACTATTATCAGTGATGGAATTGATAAAGCCATGAATTTATATAATACGAAGAAAATTACGAAAAAAAATGATAAAGCGGCAGAGGACGCTGCCAATAATGAATAAGGAGACAATAAATTATGAAGGCACTGACAGCGCCGCTTCATGAGCTTGGTGAATTTGAAGAGGTTACGGCACTTCTTAAGAAACCGGGGAAAACAGCCGCACTTACCGGATGTGTGGAATCGCAGAAGCTTCATATGGTATACGGACTTAGCGATGGGTTTAAAAGAAAGCTCATCGTTACTTTCAGCGACCTTCGCGTAAAGGAAATTCAGGAGGATTACAAATTTTATGACAGAAATGTCACATGTTATCCTGCAAGAGATCTTATTTTTTACCAGGCCGATATTCACGGGAACCAGCTGACCAAGGAACGGGTAAAATGTATGCGCAGAATGTTGGAGGGAAAGCCTTTTACGGTAGTTACCACGTTCAGCAGCTTAATGTCACCCCAGATTCCCCTTTCTGTCTGGAAGGAAAATATTATCTCCATTAATAAGCAGACGGAAATCAATGAAAAAGAACTGGCAGTTGAGCTTGTGAAGCTTGGCTACGAAAAGAACTATCAGGTGGAAGCACCGGGACAGTTCAGCATTCGGGGCGGTATTGTAGATATTTTTGACCTGACAGAGGAAAATCCCTATCGAATCGAGCTTTGGGGAGATGAAGTGGAATCTATCAGAAGCTTTGATATTTTAAGCCAGCGCTCCATTGAAAAGCTTTCCGGTATTACCATTTATCCGGCCTGTGAGCTGATTCTGTCAGAGGATCAGCTGAAAAAGGGCATGGATAAAATTGAAAAGGAAGGAAAAGCTTTTGCGGATAAATTAAGAAAAGAATTTCATACGGAAGAAGCCCATCGCATTGAGACTCAGCTGAAAGAACTGAAGGAAGAGGTTTTTGAATTTAAAAATCTTGTTAATCTGGACAGTTATGTGCATTATTTTTATGAGGATACAGTATCTTTCCTTGAACTTTTTGACAGGGAGGATACCTGTGTATTTATTGATGAGCCTGCCAGAGTAAAGGAGCATGCAGATGCTGTGGAACTGGAATTCCGGGAAAGTATGATGCATCGTCTGGAAAAAGGATATATCCTTCCGGGACAGACAAGGCTTTTATATTCCCTGGCGGAAACCGAAGCCAGACTGGCAAATTACAGAACCGTAACGCTGGCAGCTCTTGATCTGAAAACATCGCTGGTTAAAGCAGATAAGAAAGCAGATATTTTGGCGAAAAGCATTTCTTCTTATAATAACAGCTTTGAAGCATTGCTGCAGGATTTGCGCCGTTACAAAAAAAACGGTTTCCGGATTTTATTACTTTCCGGCTCCAGGACGCGGGCAATGAGGCTGGCACAGGATCTTTGTGATAATGATCTTTCTGCTTTTTACACGGAGAATCCTGACAGAGAAATACAGCCAGGAGAGATCATGACCTATTATGGACGGGTGCTGAAAGGCTTTGAGTATCCGCTTCTTAAATTTGCGGTGATTTCCGAAAGTGATATTTTTGGCGCGGAAAAGAAGAAAAAGAAGAAGAAAAAACAGTACGAAGGAAGAAAAATCAATGATTTTTCGGAACTTCAAATCGGAGATTATGTCGTCCACGAAAACCACGGTCTTGGTATCTACAGAGGAATTGAAAAGGTTGAGGTAGAAAAGGTAGTCAAGGACTACATTAAGATTGAGTATCGTGACGGCGGAACTCTTTATGTTCTTGCTACCGGTCTTGATGTGATACAGAAATATGCTTCTGCGGATGCGAAAAGACCAAAGCTGAATAAACTGGGCACCCAGGAGTGGGTAAGGACGAAGAGTAAGACAAAGGAAGCTGTCAGCGAGGTAGCAAAGGATCTGGTAGAACTGTATGCCATCCGCCAGCAGACAGAAGGCTATTCTTACGGCAAGGATACCGTCTGGCAGAAAGAGTTTGAAGAAATGTTCCCCTTTGAGGAGACAGAGGATCAGCTTGCTGCTATTGAAGCCACCAAAAAGGATATGGAAAGCACAAAGATCATGGACCGTCTGATCTGTGGAGATGTGGGCTATGGCAAGACGGAAATTGCAATCCGGGCTGCTTTTAAGGCAGTGCAGGAAGGCAAGCAGGTGGTTTACCTGGTGCCTACTACGATCCTTGCACAGCAGCATTATAATACCTTTGTACAGAGAATGAAGGATTTTCCCGTAAGAATAGATTTGTTGTCCAGATTCAGAACCGGCAGCGAACAGAAAAAGACAGTAGCAGATCTGAAGAAGGGCATGGTGGATATTGTGATCGGTACCCACAGAGTTCTTTCGAATGATGTGGAATTCAAGGATCTTGGACTTTTAATCATTGATGAGGAACAGCGCTTTGGCGTGACCCACAAGGAAAAGATCAAGAAGATGAAAGAACAGGTGGATGTTCTGACGTTGACGGCAACCCCCATTCCCAGAACTCTTCATATGAGCCTGATTGGGATCAGGGATATGAGTGTACTGGAGGAAGCACCGGGTGACAGGCTTCCTATCCAGACTTATGTACTGGAGTATAATGAGGAAATGGTGCGGGAAGCCATTGTCAGGGAACTTTCCAGAAACGGACAGGTATATTATGTATATAACCGTGTCAACAATATTGCGGATATTGCTGCACAGATTCAGAATCTCGTACCGGAAGCAAACGTAGCCTTTGCCCATGGGCAGATGCAGGAGAGGGAGCTTGAGAGGATCATGTACGATTTTATCAATGGTGAGATAGATGTACTTGTTTCCACTACAATTATTGAAACGGGACTTGATATTTCCAATGTAAACACCATGATCATTCATGATTCCGATAATATGGGACTTTCCCAGCTTTATCAGCTTCGCGGCCGTGTGGGAAGAAGCAACAGAACGGCTTATGCTTTCCTGATGTATAAGCGGGATAAGATGTTAAAGGAAGTGGCAGAAAAGAGACTGGCTGCCATTAAAGAGTTTACTGATCTGGGGAGTGGTTTCAAGATTGCCATGAGGGACCTGGAGATCAGGGGAGCGGGTAATCTTCTTGGTGTGAAGCAGCATGGTCACATGCAGGCGGTAGGCTACGACCTTTATTGCAAGATGCTGAATGAAGCAGTTAAAAGTCTGAAGGGCATCAGCACACAGGAGGATTTTAATACTACTGTTGATCTTGATGTGGATGCCTTTATTCCTCCCACCTATATCGTAAATGAAGTACAGAAGCTGGATATTTATAAGAGGATAGCGGGATTGGAAAATCAGGCAGAATGTGAGGATATGCGGGAAGAATTGCTGGATCGTTTCGGGGAAACCCCTGCGGCGGTCATCAATCTGTTCCGTATCTCCATGATCAGAGTGAAGGCACATAAGCTGTACATTACGGAAATTAAAGGAAAAAACGGGGAAATCCGGTTCACGTTAAAAACAGATGCCAGAATACATGCGGAGCGTATTCCGGAGCTTTTAAAAAAGCGGGAAAAGCTTTCCTTTAATTATAAGATGGTACAGTTCCACTATCATTATAAGAAATGTGGTATGGTGGAGCGGGATGCCCAGACGCTTTTGTCACTGACGGAAGAGATTCTTAAAGATATGACAGATCTATTGCTTTAAATGAAAAAATGTATTTTGTAATGTTCCGGGAAATCAGTATTCCCGGAACATTATTTTTTATCCGGTTTTACAAAAAACTTACATAATCCTTACCTGATTATGATATTTTAGAAAAATATTTCATGGTAACATTTCTTCGACAGATGAGAGAGATTATCTGTAGATATTTATTTAATTTAAGAGGAGAAATGAAAAGATGAAAATGAAGAAAATTCTTGCACTTACATGTGCAGCAGCAATGACATTTGGATTAATGGCCTGTGGCGGTTCTGCTGACTCTGCAGCAGCTACAGAGACAACAGAAACTACAGAAAACACTGCAACTGAAGCAGCAGAAGCACCTGCCCAGGAAGAAGCTCCCGCAGAGGAAGCCGGCGCTGATTTAAGCGGTTCTGTTTCCATGGCAGGAAGCACTTCTATGGAAAAGCTCGCCAATGCAGTTGCAGAAAGCTTTATGGCAAAATATCCCGGCGTTACCGTAACAGCAGAATTCACGGGTTCTTCCGCAGGTATTGAAGCAGTTACGGCAGGCAGTGTAGATATCGGTAACTCTTCCAGAGCATTAAAGGATGAAGAAAAGGCAGCAGGCATTGTTGAGAACATAGTAGCAATTGACGGTATTGCAGTAGTTGTTGATCCTGCAAACACAGTTGCAAATTTAACTGAGGAGCAGCTGATCAGTATTTATACCGGAGAAACAAAGAACTGGAGTGAGCTTGGCGGAGAAGATGCACCTATCGTAGTTGTAGGTCGTGAAGCCGGTTCCGGTACAAGAGGAGCATTTGAGGAACTTCTTGAGATCACAGATGCTTGTGTATATGCAAGTGAACTTGACAGCACAGGAGCTGTAATTGCAAAGGTAGCATCCACACCCGGTGCAGTAGGATATGTTTCACTGGATGCCATTGATGATTCTGTTGTAGCAGTGTCACTGGAAGGTGTTGAGGCAACAGCAGAGAATATTAAAGCAGGAAGCTACTTCTTAAGCAGGCCTTTCGTAATGGCAACCAATGGTGAGATTTCAGAGCAGAGTGAAGCAGTTCAGGTACTTTTTGAATATCTTGCATCTGATGAAGGTAAGGAAATAATCGCAGGTCTTGGCCTGATCAACGTTGACTAATTAGCAGTTCAGAGAGGTAACGATCTTGAAAAATCAGCAGACTTTTTCAATCATAGGAAACAGAAGAAATAAGTCAGCAGTGGAAAAAGCGGCACAGGGTATATTTACCCTGTGCGCGTTTATTGCCATACTGGCAGTTGTTTCTATTACAGTATATATGATCATTAATGGTATGCCAACGCTGTTCAGCGTGGGTATCAGGGAAATCCTTTTTGGGACGGTATGGAAGCCTACGGCAGCAGAACCTTCTTACGGTATTCTGTACGTTATATTGACTTCTATCGTAGGAACGGCGCTTGCTGTACTGCTTGGAGTGCCGATCGGGCTTCTGACGGCAGTATTTCTGGCAGAAACAGCCCCCAAGAAACTGGCGGCTATCGTGAAGCCGGCCGTGGAGCTGCTTGCAGGCATTCCCTCTGTCATATACGGTCTGTTGGGGCTTATGATTTTAAATCCTCTTATGTATAAGCTGGAACTGGCTCTTTTTAAAGGCTCGGATACCCATCAGTTTACGGGAGGGGCCAATCTGCTTTCAGCAGTTATTGTACTTGCAATTATGATTCTTCCCACTGTGATCAATATCAGTGAGTCGGCCATCAGAGCGGTACCGGCTTCATTAAAATCGGCATCACTGGCGCTTGGTGCCTCTGAAATACAAACAATTTTTAAAGTGATCATTCCGGCTGCAAAGTCCGGCATTATTACAGCCATTGTGCTTGGAGTGGGAAGAGCCATCGGTGAAGCCATGGCAATCACACTGGTATCCGGAAGTTCAGTCAACATGCCATTGCCTTTTAATTCAGTACGATTTCTTACGACAGCGATCGTAGCGGAAATGGGATACGCAGCAGGTGTACATAGACAGGTTCTCTTTACCATAGGTCTTGTGCTGTTTGCGTTTATAATGATCATTAATATATCCCTTACCAGTATATTGAAGAAGGGAGATAAGAATCATGACTAACAGCATTATGAACGGTAAGACCAGGGTATCGGATAATATTATCAAGACGCTGATCTATATTTCAGCCGGCTTTTCGGTAATCCTTTTAATCGGCATTATCGGTTATGTATTTATAAAGGGAATTGGCAGCGTGAATTTTCAGTTTCTGACAACGGTGACAAGTACCTTAAAGAAAACGGTGGGTATTGCCGGCAATATTGTAAATACTCTTTATATTATAGTGATTACTCTTTTGATTGCAACACCGGTGGGGATCGGCTCTGCCATTTATCTGAATGAATATGCAAAACCGGGCAGACTGGTGCGTGCAATTGAATTTACTACGGAAACGTTATCGGGTATCCCATCCATTATTTTCGGATTGTTTGGAATGGTGTTTTTTGGGAATGTGCTTGGACTTGGATATTCGATTTTAACAGGCTCACTGACACTGACTATTATGGTACTCCCCCTGATCACCAGAAATACTCAGGAAGCCTTAAAAACAGTGCCGGACAGCTATAGAAGCGGTGCGCTTGGTATGGGCGCTACCAAATGGTATATGATAAGGACGATCCTGCTCCCTACTGCCATGCCCGGAATAATAACTGGTGTTATTCTCGCAATCGGCCGTATTGTAGGCGAGTCGGCAGCTCTGCTCTTTACCGCAGGAAGCGGTTATCTTCTGCCAAAGTCAGGTATTGGTTTCCTTACAAAGATTATGGAGTCAGGGGGAACCCTTACGATCCAGTTATATTTAAGTATGGCAAAGGCAGAATATTCCACGGCATTCGGAATTGCAGTAGTACTTCTTGTAATTGTACTTTTTATTAATTTCCTTACCAAATATCTGGCAAAGAAATTTGATGTCAGTAAAGTAGAATAAACAAAAGGATGAACAGAAAGCAGGAGTAAAGAATATGAGTGAAAATCAATATAAAATTATTACAGAGCATCTGAATCTTCATTACGGGGAAAATCACGCATTGAAAGATATTAATATGAAGATCTCACCAGGTGCGGTAACAGCATTTATCGGTCCTTCCGGCTGTGGAAAATCTACTTTTCTGAAGACACTGAACAGAATGAATGACCTGATTGACTGCGTAAAAATAGACGGAAAGGTGTGGCTTGACGGTGAGGATATTTATGATCCAAAGGTAGACACTACCCTGCTTCGCAAGAAAATGGGTATGGTATTCCAGCAGCCCAATCCTTTTCCTATGAGCATTTATGATAATATTGCTTATGGTCCCAGAATCCATGGCATTAAGAATAAGGCAAAGCTGGATGAAATTGTGGAAACTTCCTTAAGGGGAGCTGCAATTTTTGATGAAGTAAAAGACCGCCTGAAAAAGTCAGCCCTTGGACTTTCCGGAGGTCAGCAGCAGAGACTTTGTATTGCAAGGGCTCTTGCCGTAGAACCTGAAATCCTTCTGATGGATGAACCTACATCTGCCCTTGACCCTATATCCACATTAAAAGTTGAGGAATTGATGGAAGAGCTGAAAAAGAAATATACGGTGGTGGTAGTAACACATAATATGCAGCAGGCAGCCAGAGTTTCTGATTACACTGCGTTCTTCCTGGTAGGAGAGGTTATTGAATTTGATACTACCGATAACATTTTCTCACGTCCTAAGGATAAGAGAACAGAAGATTATATTACCGGACGCTTTGGTTGATGAATTTTAGGCAGGAGGAAAACAGAATGTCACCCAGAACAACATTTAATAATGAATTAAAACAGTTAAAAGATAATGTTACAAGCATGGCACAGCGCGTGGAGCAGAACTATGTAAGACTTTTTGAAGCATATGAGAACAAGGCGGAAGAAGACCTGAGAAAGATCATTACCATTGACAAGGAAATTAACAAAAGACAAAGAGAGATTGAATCCCAGTGTCTGTTCCTGATCACAAAGCAGCAGCCTATCGTAAGTGATCTTCGCGTAGTAACGGCAAGCCTTAAGGTGGTTACGGATATCGAAAGGGTAGGAGATCATGTGGCAGATATGGCAGAACTTTTACTTCGTCTCAACATGAAGGATCTTTCCGATTATTCTGTCCATTTACTTCCCATGATTGATGCGGCAAAAGAAATGGTCCGCATCGCGGTGAGCGCCTTCGTTGACAGAGACCAGGAAGCGGCAGAAGAAGTGATCAAAGATGATGATGTGGTAGATGAGCTCTTCAATAAAGTCAAGGCAGATGTCATCGAATCCTTGAAAAAAGAAACGGGAGATGCGGATGAGTTTACAGATATTCTCATGATTGCCAAGTATCTTGAAAGGATTGGTGATCATGCCGTAAATATCGGAGAATGGGAAATTTTTCAGGAGACAGGCAATATCAGCAACATGAGACTTCTGTAGAGAAATAAGTCTTTTATATAAAGAAATAAAAATTTCTATACCCAAAAGGTTCTAAATAGTGTAAAATGAATACCAAAGTTTGTTTGATACGAAAACCTGGAGGGATGAAATGGACATTTTTTCGCTGTTAACGATGATTGGCGGTCTGGCACTGTTCTTATATGGTATGGAAGTGCTGGGCGACGGACTGAAGAAAGCCTCAGGCGGTAAACTGGAGCATATTTTGGAGAAGCTTACCAGCAATAAGTTGATGGCGGTACTTCTTGGCGCCGGAGTTACGGCTGTCATTCAATCTTCATCAGCTACTACGGTTATGGTAGTAGGTTTTGTCAATTCAGGGATTATGAAACTTTCCCAGGCAGTAGGAGTTATTCTGGGTGCCAATGTAGGTACCACGGTAACAGCCTGGATTTTGAGTTTGACAGATGTTGGAGGGACAAGTTTTTTCCTGAAGCTGTTAAAACCCACTTCTTTTTCACCGATTCTTGCAATCATAGGTATTGCACTTCTCAGCACAAGCAATAAGGAGAAGCATAAGAATATCGGAACGATCATGGTTGGTTTTGCAGTCTTGATGTTTGGTATGGATACCATGTCAACGGCTGTGGAGCCTTTGGCAGAAATGCCGGAATTTTCCCATATTTTGTTAATGTTTTCCAATCCTGTTCTGGGTATGCTGGTAGGTCTTGTTTTAACAGCGATCATTCAGTCATCTTCTGCGTCTATCGGTATTTTACAGGCGCTTTGTGCAACAGGTGTTGTCAGTTATGCTACAGCCATTCCCATTATTATGGGGCAGAATGTAGGCACCTGTGTAACGGCATTGATCTCCAGTGCCGGTGCCGGTAAAAATGCAAAACGTGCAGCATTGGTCCACCTTTATTATAATATTATTAAGACAGTAGCGTTTATGGCGATATTTTATGCTGTTAATGCTCTTGTACATTTTGCATTTCTGGATGATGCAGCCAGTGCATTTGGTATTGCCGTGATCCACACAGCCTTTAATGTAGCCGCGGTAGTTGTCATGTTTCCTATTTCCTTTGTTCTGGAAAAACTTGCTTATATGACGATTCCGGAAACAGAGGAGGAAAAACAGGAAAGTATCCGGGACAAAAAGGAAATTCAGCTTTTGGATGCCCGTTTCTTAAATACACCCGGTTTTGCGTTGGAACAGTGTAAAAATGTTGCTGTAGATATGGCAGAGTATTCCAGGGAAGCTTTATTCCTTGCCATTCAAATGATCGATAACTATGATAAGCAGGCGGCGGAAAAGGTAATTGAGCTTGAAAATATAGTAGATCATTATGAGGATGAAATCGGCACCTATCTGGTGAAGCTAAGCAGCAGACACCTGACGGAGAAGGACAGCCAGCAGCTTTCGGTATTGCTTCACAGCATCGGTGACTTTGAAAGAATTTCCGATCATGCCATAAATATTATGGAATCTGCCAGAGAAATGTATGAAAAGGAATTATCCTTTTCCAAAAAGGCACAGGAAGAGCTGGCTATTTATACAGGAGCGATTAAAGATATTGTAAATACTTCGGTACTGGTATTCCAGGAAGAGGATTTAAAACTTGCAGCCATGATCGAACCTTTGGAAGAAGTGATTGATTATTTAAGTGTGGAAGTAAAGAAACGCCACATGAAGAGGCTGCGTAAAGGAAAATGTACCATTGAGATGGGATTTATCCTTTCGGATATTACCACCAATTATGAGAGAGTATCCGATCACTGTTCCAATATTGCACTTTCCCTGCTTCAACTGAATGAAGAAAATTTTGATACCCATGAATATCAGGAAACCATATCAAGTAAGGATAATGTAGCTTTTACATCAGAGGTAAAACATTTGAAGGAGCGTTACCAGCTGCCGTAAGGAAGGAAAAGTATGTCGCTGATTTATGTTGTGGAAGATGATAAGAATATCAGAGAGATTGAAGTGATCGCTTTGAAAAACTCAGGTTTTGAGGTGGAGGAATTTGAGTTTGCCGCCGATTTTCAGAAAGCCCTGGAGCAAAAAGAACCAGATCTGCTTTTGCTTGATATTATGCTTCCTGATGCGGATGGTCTTACCATTGTAAAGACGCTCAGACAAAGCAAAAGAGGAAGGCAGCTGCCTATCATTCTGGTGACGGCAAAGACGACGGAAATTGATAAGGTGCGGGGACTGGATATCGGGGCAGATGATTATCTCACCAAGCCCTTCGGTATTATGGAACTGATCTCCAGAGTAAAGGCGTTACTTCGCAGAACCAGCAAGGAACAGCAGGAAAAAGTCATTTCCATCGGACAGATATGTATAGATGATGAAAAACATAAAGTGACTGTCAATCATAAAGCCTGTGAACTGACCTATAAGGAATATGAGCTTTTGAAGCTTCTTATGAACAATGCAGGAATTGTGACCTCAAGGGAGGATATACTGGAAAAGGTCTGGGGAACTAATTTTGAGGGAGAATCCCGTACCCTTGATATGCATATTAAGACACTGCGTCAAAAGCTCGGAGAAGCAGGTTCTTTGATTAAGACAGTACGCAATGTAGGATATATATTCAACTCATAAAGGATGAACTCTAATGAAAAGAAAAATTAATAAAAGACTTTTCTTAACAGCTACTTTGGCAATTGTGGCAACATTATTGCTGACGGTAGCTGTTTGTTATAATCTGCTGAAAAAACAGATTATGGAGGATCTGCAGATTTATGCAAAATCTACGGCGCATTATCTGGAAATAGACAGCAGTGAGGCGGTAAATGGAGAAGAAATCAAAAAGAGGCTCGCTTCTTTTGAAGCGGAGCTGCTGAAGGATGATATCCGAATAACACTGGTTGATGAAGAAGGTATTGCCAGATATGATTCGGAGGTTCCGGTGGAAAAACTGGCCAATCACAAGGACAGACCGGAGATAAAAGAAGCTTTGGAAACAGGGGAGGGGAGTGAAATTCGTAAATCTGATACCCTGGATAAAAATACCTATTACTACGCGTTACTTCTTGAAAATGGCAGTGTATTCAGAGTGGCGAAGGATGCAGACAGTATTTATACCCTGATGGAATATGCAGTTCCTTATCTTCTTGTAATCGTAGCGGTTCTGATTTTCCTATGCGGTATTCTTTCCTATTATATGGCAGAAGGAATCATGCGTCCGGTAAAACAGGTTGCCGAGAACGTGGAAAATGTTGATAATGTGGAAACTTATGAGGAAATGAAACCTTTTATTGATGCCATTAAAAAGCAGCATGATGATGTGCTTGAGAATGCAAAACTCCGTCAGGAATTTACTGCCAATGTTTCCCATGAACTGAAAACCCCTCTGACTGCCATTTCCGGATATTCCGAACTGATTGAAAATGGTATGGTAGTAGATGAAAGCGAGATCAGACGATTCTGCTTGGAGATTCATAAAAGCGCAGGAAGGCTTTTAACATTGATCAATGATGTGATCAGGCTTTCCGAGCTGGATGATTCCGAAAATAATGAGGTATTGGAACCTATTAATCTTCTGGATAGTGCAAAGGCATGCGTGTCCATGCTTCAAATCAATGCCGAAAAACATCATGTAACCCTTTTCGTTGAAGGGGAGAGTGCAATGATTATGGCAAATAAACAGATGGTAGAGGAAATTCTTTATAACCTGTGTGATAATGCCATTCGCTATAACCGGGAAAACGGCAGTGTTTCCGTTACGGTAGAGGATCGCCTGGATATGGCAGTGCTTACGGTGAAGGACACCGGAATCGGTATCCCGAAGGAGCATCAGGAAAGGATTTTTGAACGCTTTTACCGTGTGGATAAAAGCAGAAGCAAATCTACAGGCGGGACGGGTTTAGGTCTTGCCATTGTAAAGCATATTTTGATAAAATTAAATGCGACAATCTCTCTGAAAAGCGAACCGGACAAAGGAACAGAGATAACCGTAACCTTTCCGGCAGTGAGAGATGCTCTATTCAGATAAGATGGGAGATGATCTTTTAAATGAATCAGGAACAGTTAAAACAACTGGATGCATTGTTTGAAAGAGAAATGCAGGAGGAACGTATTAAAGGCGCGTCGCTGATCGTGGACCACAAGGGAAAAACAGAGTTCAGGAGAACTTATGGATCTGATAAGGAAAACAGCATCTATAAAGTCTTTTCCATGACAAAGCCTATTACCACGGCAGCTTTTATGATGTTATATGAAAGAGGACTTGTAGATATTTTTGATCCGGTATCCAAATATCTTCCGGGATATGAACATATGCAGGTGGCTACCACCAGAGGGCTTGTGGATGCGGATAAACCGATTACTTTGAAACACCTGCTTAATATGACTTCCGGTCTTGTCTATCCGGGATGCGGATCCGAGCCGGAAAGGATCATGGATGATCTTTACCGCGAACTTCATGAGAAAGCCGTACAGGGAGCAAATATGTCAAACCTGGATATCCTCAATGCCCTTGGCAGTGTCCCTCTCTTGTTTCAGCCGGGAGATGCATGGCATTACGGTATTTCCGCTGATGTGATTGCAGGAGTTGTGGAAGCGGTGACCGGTGTAACTTATGGTGAGTTCCTAAAGAAAGAAATCTTTGAACCATTGGAAATGAAAGATACAGGCTTCTATGTGAAAGAAGAAGAATACAGCCGTCTTTCACAGATGTATTCCAGAATAGATGAGAAAGGCCGACTCCGTGAGGCGGATGAAAAGGCATACGCCTGGCTTAACATGTATGCACCTACCAGACCGCCCTATATTGAATCCGGTGGCGGCGGACTCTATTCAACTTTAGAGGACTATAATCATTTTGTACAAATGTTGGCAGCGAAAGGCACCTATCATGGAAAACGGCTGCTTGGAAGAAAAACCGTTGAATACATTTCCCAGAACCAGCTGACACAGAATCAGGAAGAGACGGTTGATTTTGACAGTATGATTGGCTATGGATATGGCAATTTTATGCGTGTAATGCTGGATCCCGCCACTGCAGGAAGCAACGGAAGTGTGGGAGAGTATGGCTGGGACGGACTTCCCGGAACTTATTTTTTTGTGGATCCGAAGGAAGAACTGACTTTAGTTTATATGCAGCAAATAGAGCAGGGGGCAGATCAGGGACTTCGAAGAAAAATGCGTCAGATCATTTACGCCGCACTGGACTGATGGTAAACTGATAATTCGGAGATAGAAAAATGGAACTGATATACGGTACAGGCAATCCTGCCAAGCTTAAGTTTATGAAGCGTGTACTGGAAGGATTGCCTTGTGAACTTATCGGCCTTACTGAGGCAGCAGAAAGGGAAAAAATTAATCTCCCGGAAATCAGGGAGACAGGAAACAGCCCTTTAGAAAATGCGGCAATCAAAGCGAAAGCATATTATGAATTATTTGGAAAACCTGTTTTTTCCTGCGATTCCGGATTATATCTCTGGAATCATGAAACAGGGGAAATGCTGCCCAAGGCCTTGCAACCCGGGATTCATGTAAGAGGTTCCGGAAAGAAAAGACTGACAGATGAAGATTTGATAGCGCATTATACTGAGCTGGTCAGGAAATTTGGTCCCATTCTTGCAAGATATAAGAACGGAATCTGCCTGATCATGGATGAAGAGCATATTTATGAGAGTATGGAGGAAGCTTTGTGGGGAGTCCCCTTTCTGCTCACAGATACGCCTCATCAAAAAAGGATTCCGGGATTTCCCCTTGACAGCATATCCCTGGAGATTACTTCCGGAAAATATTATTATGATCTGGAAGAGAATTCACAGGATGATGTAGCGGCAGAAAACGGGTTCAGAGAATTCTTCAAAAACCGCTTATTTATGTAGATTTGCGCGATGAGTAACAACTTCTCACAATAAATACCTTGTCCTATACTTAAAAGAAAACCCCAGTATTTTCCAGGGCGAATGGAGAGATAGGAATGAAAGGTATTGATGAAAAGAAACTTGAACAGGCGGTTTCACAGTTGATGATCGATATGGGTATCCCTGTACATTTACGGGGATATCATTATATGCGCACAGCTGTTATGATGGCGGTGGAGGACATGAAAGTGGTAGGAAGTGTTACAAAACTGCTTTACCCGGAGATTGCAAGGCGTTATAATACTACTAACGGAAAAGTGGAGCGTGCTATCCGTAATGCCATTGAAATTTCATGGGAGAGAGGAAACAGACGTACCTTTGAGAGCATGTTCGGCTATTGCAGAGAAAGCGGACCGGGACGCCCGACTAACAGTGAATATATTGCTGCTATTGCGGATACAATTTATGTACATTTGCGTGAAGCAGCTTCGTAAGGAGAAATACATATGGATAAACCGGCAATCTGCGGAGGAACACCAATCCGCAATACCAAGATTTTTTATGGTCATCAGTACATTGATGATGCAGATATTCAGGCAGTAGTAGAGGTATTAAAAAGTGACTATCTGACCTGTGGCCCCAAGATTGAAGAACTGGAAAAAAAGCTGTGTAAGGTAACCGGTGCAAAGTATGCAGTGGTTTGCAGTAACGGAACCGCAGCCCTTCATATAGCATGTCAGGCAGCAGGGGTAGCTCCCGGAGATGAAGTGATCACAACGCCCATTACTTTCGCGGCATCTGCCAACTGTGCTCTTTATTGTGGCGCAAGACCGGTATTTGCGGATATCAATGAGGAAACCTATAACATTGATCCGGATAATGTAGAAGCTCTTACTACAGAAAAGACAAAGGCTGTAGTAGCTGTTGACTATACCGGACAATCTGTAGAACTTGACAGGCTTCTTGCCCATTGCAGAAAGCATAATCTGGTATTGATTGAAGACGGTGCCCATGTGATCGGGACAAGCTACAACGGCAAAAAGAACGGTTCCATTGCGGATATGACTACTTTAAGCTTTCATCCGGTAAAGACAGTGACCGGTGGAGAAGGGGGCGCTGTTCTGACTAACAGTGAAGAATATTATCAAAAGCTTTTATTATACAGATCCCACGGAATTACGAAAGATCCTTCTCTTATGGAGCATGAACCGGACGGCCCCTGGTACTATGAGCAGGTTGCTCTTGGTATGAATTACCGTATGACGGATATGCAGGCGGCGTTGATCATCAGCCAGTTGGATAAACTGCCCATGTTCAGCAAGAGGAGGAAGGAAATTGTGAAGGCTTATAATGAAGCTTTTTCAAAACTTCCCCAGTTATTTGTACAGAAGGAAATACCGCAGTCGGATACCACAAGGCATCTGTATATTCTTCGTATTGTGCCGGAGAAGCTGACGATTAACAGAAAGCAGTTCTTTGAAGCTTTGGCAGCAGAAAATGTGTGCTGTCAGGTACATTATATTCCTACGTATTATTTCCCGTATTATGAGAAACTGGGATATCGGAGAGGACTCTGTCCGAAGGCGGAAAAATTATATGAGGAAGAAATCAGCCTGCCACTGTATTATGCCATGACAGATCAGGATGTAGAGGATGTCATTAAAGCGGTTACCAGAATTGCAGAATATTTCAAAGCATAAAACGAAGGAGTAAACAACAAATGAACAAGGTCTATCTTTGCTTCCCAGGGGGAAAACATAAAGCGCTTACGATGAGCTATGATGATGGTAAGTTTGAAGACAGAAAGCTGGTTGAGATTTTTAATACCTATGGAATAAAAGGAACTTTTCATATTAATTCCGGTATTAAGGACAATGTAAGAATTCCCATGGAGGAATATCCGGGTTTATATCAGGGTCATGAGATTGCCTGTCATACATTAACTCATCCTACCATTGCAAGATGCCCGATGACGGAAGTGGTAGATGAGATTCTTGAGGATAAAAAGAGGCTGGAAGCATTGACCCATAAGCCGGTAAGAGGTCTTTCCTATCCTAACGGTTCATACAGCGATGAAATCAAAAAGCTCTTGCCTTGTCTAGGAATCAAGTATTCCAGAATTGTGGGGGATAGTCACAGCTTTGATCTTCCCACTGATTTGTATGAATGGCTGCCTACCTGCCACCACAATCATAATCTTCTGGAAGACGGTAAGGCATTTGTGGATCTGAACAAGAAACAGTATCTGTATCTGATGTATGTCTGGGGACACAGCTATGAATTTACCAGAGACAATAACTGGGAAGTGATGGAAGAGTTCTGTAAGCTTGTGGGCGGCAGAGATGATATCTGGTATGCTACAAATATTGAATATGTGGATTATATGGAAATGATGAACGGGCTGCAGTTTGCGGCAGACAACAGCTTTGTCTATAACCCTTATGTTGCAAGCGTATGGCTCAGTGTAAATGATGAGATAAGGGAAGTAAAAGGCGGTGAGCTTGCGACGTTATGAAATTGAGCGTGATAGTACCCGTCTATAACATGGCAGCAGACGGGAAGCTTGAATATTGTCTGAACAGTCTGGTAAATCAGACTATTACGGATTATGAGATTATAGCAGTGGATGACTGTTCTACAGATAACTCACTGGAAATACTGCGTTCCTATGAAAAACAGTTTCCTGAGAAATTCAGAGTCATTGCTTCTCCTGTGAATAAAAAGCAGGGTGGGGCCAAAAATCTGGGTCTTGCTCTGGCACAGGGAGAATGGATAGGATTTATTGACAGTGATGACTGGATTACACCCGATTTTTATGAACGGCTTTTAAAACGTGCGCAGGAGACCGGAGCTGATATGGTGGGCTGTGACTATCACCTGACCCGGGAACACAGCATGAAGATAGGGCAGATCGTTCACAATAACAGTGTGTCACAGTCAGGGGTGCTTGATCGGGAAAAATACCGTTCTCTGATTCTGGACAGTGGCAGTCTTGTGGTGAAGATCTATAAGCGTCATATCATTTTAGGTTATCCCAACCGTTTTCCGGAGAATATTTTCTATGAGGACAATGCCATCAGCAATTCCTGGATGCTCCGGGCAAAGCATTTTGAATATATCGAGGAGCCTTTATATTATTACTATCAGCATGATACTTCTACCGTCCATACCATTACGAAGAAGCGCTGCGAGGACAGGATGGAAGCGGCCAGAGTCATGGTGAAGGAAGCCAGGGAGTTTGGCTTTCTGGAAGAATATTATCCGGAGATTGAGAGCAGCTTTACCACGTTATTTTATGTGAACACACTCTTTTCCTATATGGCAGGTGTCAGAAAAAAAGAATATGGCTTTGTGAAAGCACTTGGAAAGGAAATGAAAGAGACTTTTCCCGGCTTTATGGAAAATAAATATTATCGGGAGAGAGTTCATGAAGAAGAGCGAAAATTGATCGGAATGCATATGAAATCCACTCTGTATTTTATGCTGTACTATAAAGTGCTGTGGGGATACCGGAAGTTCCGAAAGATAATTCATATATAGTAAGATTGGCAGCTTTCTGACCATTTGACAGGAAGCTGTTTTACATTTAAAGATACTCTTAGGACCGAAAAGAACATCAAAAAGGTTGTAGATACCGTTCAAATTATGTATAATAATTGAATAAATTTATTTCTATATTGAACGAGGAGAAAGGAAGGGTAAAAAGATGAAAAGAATCGGTATGTTAACGAGCGGTGGCGACTGTCAGGCACTGAATGCAGCGATGAGAGGTGTTGTAAAGTGTTTGGTAAACAGCAATGAGGAAGTAGAAATCTATGGTTTTCTGGATGGTTATAAGGGTCTGATCTACGGAAATTTTCGTATGCTGACAGGAAGTGATTTTTCCGGTATCCTGACAAAAGGCGGAACCATTCTCGGAAGCTCCAGAACCCCCTTTAAGACCATTAAAGATCCTGATGAAAACGGTCTTGACAAGGTAGAAGCCATGAAGCAGAACTACTATAAGCTTCGTCTTGACTGTCTGGTCATCCTTGGTGGTAACGGTACCCATAAGACAGCCAATCTTCTGAGAGAAGAAGGCTTAAATGTAATTACTCTTCCTAAAACAATAGATAATGATCTTTGGGGAACCGATATGACCTTTGGATTCCAGAGTGCCGTTAATATTGCAACCGAAGCCATCGACTGTATCCATACCACGGCTTCTTCCCATGGAAGAACCTTTATCGTAGAAGTGATGGGGCATAAGGTAGGATATCTTACTCTGAATGCCGGTATGGCAGGAGGCGCAGATATTATTCTGATTCCTGAAATCCCCTATGATATTAACAAGGTAGTGGAAGCCATTGAAAAGAGAAATAAGAACGGCAGCCGTTTCACAATCCTGGCAGTAGCAGAAGGTGCTATTTCCAAGGAAGATGCCAAGCTGTCCAAGAAAGAATATAAGGAAAAGATGAAGAATTACAAGTATCCCTCTGTTTCCTATGAACTGGCAGACCAGATTCAGACGATGACAGGCGGAGAGGTTCGTGTTACTGTTCCCGGACATACCCAGAGAGGCGGAAGTCCCTGCCCTTATGACAGAGTATTTGCCAGCCGCCTTGGTGCAGAAGCAGGTGCGCTGATCTTAAAGGGTGAATACGGATTTATGGTAGGTTATAAGAACAGGGAAATCGTAAAAGTGCCGCTGGAAGATGTAGCAGGTAAGCTGAAGATGGTTTCACCTGATTCTGATATTGTAAAGGAAGCTAAATTACTTGGTATTAGCTTTGGGGATTAGACATGTCATATACAGCCCTTTACAGGAAGTTCCGTCCTGCCACTTTTGAGGATGTGAAGGGACAGGATCATATTGTTACAACTTTAAAAAATCAAATAAAAGCAGAGCGTATCGGACATGCCTATCTTTTTTGCGGAACCAGGGGTACCGGTAAGACGACCATAGCCAAGATATTTGCAAGGGCAGTTAACTGTGAGAACCCGGTGGATGGCAGCCCCTGCGGCGAATGTGCTGTCTGTAAGGCCATTGCAGCAGGAGCCAGTATGAATGTAATTGAGATTGATGCGGCTTCCAACAACGGTGTAGACAATATCAGGGAAATTGTGGATGAAGTGTCATATTCTCCGGCAGAAGGAAAGTATAAGGTTTATATCATTGATGAAGTTCATATGCTTTCTATAGGAGCTTTTAATGCACTGCTGAAAACACTGGAGGAACCACCGTCTTATGTCATTTTTATCCTGGCAACCACGGAGGTGCATAAGATTCCCATTACCATTCTGTCAAGGTGTCAGAGATACGATTTTAAAAGGATTACCATAGATACCATTTCTGCAAGAATAAGGGAACTGACGGAAATAGAACGGGTTTCCATAGAGGATAAGGCAATCCGGTATATCGCCAAAACAGCTGATGGTTCCATGAGAGATGCCTTAAGTCTCCTTGACCAGTGCATTGCTTTTCATTTTGGACAGGAGCTGACCTACGATAAAGTACTTGATGTACTTGGAGCAGTGGATACGGAAGTGTTCAGCAGGCTCCTTAGGGTGGTACTTGAAGGAGATGTGTCAGGAGCTATTGGTATCCTTGAAGAAATGGTGATCCAGGGAAGGGAACTGACACAATTTATTGCTGATTTCACCTGGTATCTGCGCAATCTTCTGTTGATTAAAACCGCAGACGGTATTGAAGATATTATAGATGTTTCCACAGAGAATCTGCAGCGGTTGAAGGAAGAAGCGAAGATGGCCGAGCATGATACCATTATGCGTTATATCCGTGTGCTTTCCGAGCTTGCCGGTCAGATCAGATATGCCGCCCAGAAACGCATCCTGATAGAAATGGCACTGATCAAGCTGTGCAGACCTGCCATGGAGACAGATACACAGTCACTGGCAGACCGTATCAGGCAGCTGGAGCAAAAAGTGGAGCAGGGAATTTCCACCTCCATCAGTTCTGAAATTCTTCAGGAAATCCAGGCAAACAGAACTTCTATGCAGGGTGGAGATACCGGAAACGTACAGGCAGAGAGAGCGCCGCTTCCAAGAGCCGTTCCGGAGGATGTCAAAAGAGTGGTAAGCAAATGGTCAGTGGTTGTTTCGGAGACACCAAATCCCATGAAGACCTATTTAAAGAGCGCTTATCCCAGTCTTTCAGAGGATGCAAAACTTCTGATTGTTGTACAGGATGGACTTCCCGCAGATTATTTCAGACAGGAAGGACATAAAGAAGAACTTCAGAAAATTCTTTCCGACTATGCCGGCAAAGAAATGGAAGTTATCATACAGAGCACAGACAACAGCAGAAATCCGGAAGA
>JBJEMT010000046.1:0-31553 GCA_051879815.1 Suilimivivens sp.
CGCATAACAGGTGACGGGTATTATGAAAGCTGTATCATAGGAATAGAAGGAAATCAGATAGAGATAACCATTTAAACCGGCTGCAGAGATAGAGAAACAAAAATGGATGAAGATATCAAGCAGATACTTGGAATTACTTTTTCTTTTTGATACAATAGTTCTATCCGAAAGTAAATCAATAAAAATGCTTTCGGGTAGTTGAAGAAAGTGGGGGATAATTATTATGAAGCAAAAGACAAGAAAATTGAGTATTCGTGTGAAGATACTGCTTCCCACCAATGTGCTGATGCTGTTAATCTGTATTATTCTGGGGATGTCTGCTTACAGAGGAATTAATGCAGGGATGGTTTCTGTAGGTGTAGAGGAAGCAAAGATGGCAGGAAAAGTCGCGGTGAGTGTCATTGATGGGGATCTGGTCAGTGAACTGACACCCGGCTGTGAGGAAACAGAAGGCTATCAGACATTACTTACAACAATGAGAGCAGTACAGCAGGAATTTGGAATTGCTTATTTGTATACGTTGTATACAGAAGGAAATCAGATTTATTATGGCGTAGATACGGATCAGTCTGAGTTGCAGGCAAAGGTAGGGCAGCCTTTTGAAAAGTCCTATGAACAGCTGAAAGGAATTTTCGCAGGAGAAGATTATGTTCAGGATTACATAGATCATTCGGAGTATGGAGATGTGATCTCCATATATATGCCGGTCAGAAACAGTGCGGGAGAAATTGTGGGAGCCATGGGGTGCGACTATGATGCTTCCAATATTGTGAAAAAGCTGGATGCAACGATAGAGCAGGTTATAGTGATTACGCTGGTCTGCATGGTGCTTGCAATCGTTCTGCTTAATCTGATCGTGGGACAGATCATGAAAAGCCTAAAACTTGTTAATCAGAAGATTTATGATCTGGTATACAATGAAGGTGATCTGACGCAGAAGCTTAAGATTACCTCCGGTGATGAGATGGAGCTGATTGCGGAAAATGTAAATAAGCTGTTGGAGTATATCCGCGGTATTATGTTAAACATTGCAGCAAACTCGGCACAGCTGAATGTTTCTTCTCAGAATGTTGTTGAGAATCTCTCAAAAGCTGAGGTAAACATCACGGATGTTTCCGCTACCATGGAGGAAATGAGTGCTGCCATGGAGGAGACAAGTGCTTCTTTGAATCAGGTCAATGAAGCTGTTGGAAATGTATATGAAAGTATTGAGACAATTTCAACCAGTGCCGATAATGGTAAGGATTCTTCCCAGAAGATAATGGAAAAGGCAGCTGAGATTTATGATAAGGCAGTGGATGAGCAGAAGGATGCCAAGCGTAAGGCACAGGAAATGGCGGAAACTGTCAATGAAAAGATTGAGAAATCAAAGGCAGTGGAACAGATCAGTATTCTGACCTCCAATATCATCAGTATTACAAGTCAGACCAATCTGCTTTCTTTAAATGCTAGTATTGAGGCAGCAAGAGCCGGTGAAGCGGGAAGAGGATTTGCAGTTGTAGCAGATGAAATCGGAAAGCTTGCCACAAACTCAGGGGAAACTGCAGTACAGATTCAGCAGGTCAGTGCCGGTGTCATAGAAGCGGTAAATGAGCTGGCAAAGGAAGCTGAAATGATGCTTGCCTTTATGGATGAAACAGCCATGAAGGGTTATGAAAAGCTGCTTGAGACCAGCGGCAGCTATCGGAATGACGTGGGGGAAATGAACAGCATCATGCAGTCATTCGCGGATGAAAGTGCGCAGGTCAAGGACAGCATTGACCAGATTAAGGAATCTGTATCCGCTGTTAATATTGCGGTAGAGGAAAGTGTAAAAGGTATCACCAATGTGACGGAAATGGCTGTTGATCTTACTGCCGGTGTGGGAGATATAGAAAGCGAGGCTAATTCCAATATGAACATTGCAAATGAGTTGAATGGGGAAGTGAATAAGTTCAAACTGGAGTAAAAAATGCCGATTTTAGCAGTATGGACGGTATAAAAGTGCTATAGCGTTGAGCTGTTCAATGCTATGGCACTTGCTCTATTAGAATGATTGTGAGAAGAAGCAGAAAGAAACAGAAATATTTTCAAAAGAATGAGGGGTAAGAAAAATGAAAATCAAAACTGCCCAAATGCGTTATGAGGATGTTTTATCGTTGCCGGCAGCTGTGCATGAGAAACCAAAAAGGCAGAGTATGTTTTTTAGGATTCTGCTTAAGGCATTATCGTCTGCGGCTCTTAGAATGTCTGATTTTACTTATAAAAAAATCGGGATGGAAAGACTTCAGGAAGATGAGCCATGTCTGGTTCTTATGAATCATTCCAGTTTTATTGACCTGGAGATTGCTTCCACCCTTCTTTTTCCAAGACCCTTCAATATTGTCTGTACATCAGATGGATTTGTGGGGAAAAATTGGCTGATGAGGAGTCTTGGATGTATTCCGACTAAGAAATTTGTCAATGATGTGACATTAGTCCGGGATATGATTTATACAATAAAGGAACTGAAAAGTTCTATTTTGATGTACCCGGAGGCCAGCTACAGCTTTGATGGCACGGCTACACCGCTTCCGGAAAGTATGGGAAAATGCCTGAAGCTTTTGAAGGTTCCGGTCGTGATGATTCGTACATATGGTGCTTTTTCCAGGGATCCTCTTTATAATGGTCTGCAGCTGCGGAAGGTAAAAGTATCGGCAGATATGGAGTACTTTTTATCTCCGGAAGAAATTGCGGAAAAGTCGGCAGAGGAATTAAATGAGATCCTCAAGAGTAAGTTTTCCTTTGACCATTTCAGATGGCAGCAGGAAAACAGGATAAGGATAGAGGAACCTTTTAGGGCAGATGGACTTAACAGAGTACTGTACAAGTGTCCCTGCTGCAAGGAAGAGGGAAGGATGACCGGAAAAGGAGTAAAGCTTACCTGCGGATGTTGTGGAAAAGAATACGAATTGACGGAATACGGATTTTTGAAAGCCAATACCGGCTCTACGGAATTTACTCATATTCCGGACTGGTATAAGTGGGAACGGGAGAACGTGAAAAAGGAGCTGCTTGAAGGCACTTATCGGATGGATATACCGGTTATGATTTATATGCTGGTTGATACAAAATGTGTTTATCATGTAGGAACGGGAAGACTGTCTCATTCCAAGGAGGGATTTCACTTAACCGGATGTGAGGGAAAACTGGATTACAGGCAGGAACCTTTAGCTTCCTACAGTCTGTATTCTGATTTTTACTGGTATGAGATAGGCGATGTGATCTGTATCGGAAATGATAAAGTGCAATACTATTGTTTCCCACAGAATTGCGGTGATGTGGCAGCCAAGGCGAGACTTGCCACTGAAGAACTGTACAAGCTTGTAAAAGCGGCTTCCAGGAGAAAGTGCAGTGCAGGCTGAAAAACTGATGTTGACAAACGAAGGGAGAAAACGAAGTGAAATTTGATCTGAAAAAGGATGGAATGAGAATTATTGTCATCTGTATTTCTTCGGTTATTATGGCAATGAATATTAAAACCTTTGTACGGACAGGAGGACTTTATCCCGGTGGTGTAACAGGACTTACCATTCTGATACAGCGTGTGGCAGAATTGTTTTTACATATAACGATTCCCTATACACTGGTAAACCTGCTTTTGAATGCTTTTCCGGTATATATCGGATTTCGGTTTATCGGCAGGAAATTTACATTGTATTCCTGCCTGATGATTTTACTCACCAGTGTACTGACGGATGTGATACCGGGATATGCTATTACCTATGACACATTACTGATCAGCATTTTCGGAGGTATGATCAACGGACTTGCAATCAGTCTTTGCCTGATGGTAGATGCTACCAGCGGGGGTACGGATTTTATTGGTATTTTTCTTTCCGATAGGAAGGGCATGGATTCGTTCAACATAGTGCTTGGACTGAATGTTGTAATCTTACTGATTGCAGGTGTTCTGTTTGGCTGGGAGAAAGCATTATATTCCATCATTTTTCAGTATGCTTCCACGCAGGTACTGCATGTTCTGTACAAAAAGTATCAGCAGGAGACATTGTTTATCGTGACCAATAAACCGAAAGAGGTTTGCGATGCAATCTATCAGATCAGCCATCATGGTGCGACCATTCTTGAGGGGGAGGGTTCTTTTGAACATTGCGAAAGGAATGTAGTTTACTCGGTGGTTTCCGGAGCGGAGTCCAAAAAGGTAATCCGGGCAGTGAAGGAAGCTGATGAGAAGGCATTTATCGATGCCATTAAGACCCAGCAGTTATTAGGAAAGTTTTATCAGAAGCCTGCGGATTAAAAATTCAGCAAAAGAGGAAAGAGGCATTATCATGGAAAATACTAAAGTATCGCAACAGAATATATCAGAAGATATCTTAAACAATTTTCGGGAAAATGTGAAGGAATCCAGACGATTGATGACTTACTATAACTGCGCATTACTGGAAATAGAAACGAAATTCAGAGTGTTGAATCAGCAGTTCTCGCTGGAACAGGATCATAATCCTATAGAAACAATTAAAACAAGGTTAAAGTCTCCGGAAAGTATTCTGGAAAAGCTGCAGCGTAAACATCTTCCTTTGGAGATGGGGGTAGTGGAAAAGAATTTAAATGATGTAGCAGGAATTCGTGTGATCTGTCCGTTTATCAATGATATTTATTGCCTGGCGGACTGCCTGCTGCAACAGGATGATGTCACCCTGATCGAAAGAAAGGATTATATCCAAAATCCCAAGGAAAATGGTTATCGAAGTCTGCATCTGATTGTGGAAACTCCTATTTTTTTACAGGATGAAAAGAGAATGATGAAGGTAGAAGTACAGCTTCGAACCATAGCTATGGACTTCTGGGCAAGTCTTGAGCATCGCATGCGCTATAAAAAGAATTTAAACCCTGAGTTATCGGAAATGCTTTCGACAGAATTAAAGGATTGTGCAGAAACAAGTGCAAGTCTTGATATCCGCATGGGAAAGGTCAAAGATGTGATAGAGAAGAATTCAACAGAAGAACAGGAAAGAGAGGTACAGGCAGTATGATAAATCCGTCGTCCATTATGAAAATTATGAGTGCGAAGAATACATTTACAGCAAATCATCCTAAATTTTCGGCATTTTTGAATGCCGCTTTTCAAGGTGGGATAGAAGAAGGAACGATAATAGAAATCACAGTGCAGAAGCCGGGACAGGAAGCACTTACTTCTAATATTAAGGTACAGCAGTCTGATCTTGAGCTTTTGCAGGAATTAAAAGAGCTTGGAAGATAGGAAGTTTTTGAAGCTTTGGAATGGAGAAGAAAATGAGTGATATTGATGAAGTGATTAAAATGCTGGATCATCTGACAGCGAATGAAGTCAGCCGCATGAAAATAGAAATCTCAGGGCAGGTTGCAGAAGGAGAGACAAAGAAGACATATCATCATGGCAGATGTGATGTGGGAAGTCCCTATGCTACCGGAAAGCTTTATGATCTTGAAGATCCCGGATGTGAATAAGAGAATGATTCTACGATTGGAGAAAAAGCATGGGTAAAGTACGAAAATTTTTAGTGAAAGTATTAGCAACGGCAGCGGCAGCAGGATTGGCGGCAGGCGTTGCAACGACTGCTTGTAATATTCCGGTATGTGTTGAGGCGGCAGGGCGTCCTGTTTCAATCAGTTCCTGCCTGATTTCGGGCACAGATGTGGTGTGTGAAATCAAAGCAAGCTATGTTCCGTCAAGCGATGACGGGAAATATTATGTATATGCTGACGAGGTGTATGAGGACGGACCGACGGGTGAAGTGGTTGCAGTTGCAGCTGCAAAAACTTCCGTTTCCGTAAGCTTTCCGCTGAATTATAATACGGAGGAATCCAACTTAAGCCGTAAATTTCTGATTGCGGTGAAACAGGCAGGACATATGGTCCAGGTCAGTGATGAGCATTATATTACAAATCCGGAAGCATTGGCAGCATATACAGCACCCCGCATGAATGTGGGAATCAAGGGGATTCTGCCGGATGTTAACAGACTTTCAAACGGAGAACTTCAGGAGCTTGGCGTTCAGCAGGTAGTTTATAATATGCCTGTGGATGAAATCTGTTCGGATGCTTCTGTTGCCGGTGCCATTCCGTTTACTTACAATGGTAAAACCTACTATTTTGATGGAACTGTCATTTCCAATTATGATGGATTTGTCAGAGCTATGAACCGTTCCGGAATACAGGTTACCATGGTGATTCTGAATCATGGAACAGGTGCTTATTCAGAAGATCTGGTTTATCCTCTTGTGGAGGGAGGCTCCTGTCCCGGGTATGCTCTCAATGTGGCTGATGCAACCGGAACAGATCATTTGAAAGCGATAGGTGCTTTCCTTGGACAGAGATATTCAGGAAGTCAGGGCTGTGGTCAGGTTGATAACTGGATTCTTGGCAATGAAGTCAATGCCAGAACATCCTGGTGGTACACAAGCTCTGCGTCACTTGATTTTAATGTGGGTATTTATGTAAAAGCGTTCCGCATTATTTATAATGAAATGAAAAGTATGAATGCCAATGTGCAGATTTATAATTCCATTGATCAGGAGTGGAACCGGAAATCCAATCCCGGCAGTTTTCTTGCGAAGGATTATCTGGACAGATTTAATTACTATATCAACAGAGAGGGAAATATAGACTGGGGGCTTTCCTATCACCCCTATAATTCACCTTTGTATGACCCTTACGCCTGGAACGGACCGGCAGTCTGGGTCAAGGACAGTATAACAACACCATATATTACCATGCAGAATATTGATATACTGATTGATTATATGCATGAGAAGGAATTCCTAAATCCGGCAGGTGAAGTCAGAAGCATTTCCATTGCGGAGATAGGATATACTTCCAGCTTTGGAACGGATGAGCAGGAGGCTTCTGTTGCTTACGGCTATCTGAAAGCGGCTTCGCTTCCGGATGTGGATGCATTCATTCTGTTCCGTCAGACGGATGAGGCTCATGAGATGGAAAGCCATCTTGCACTTGGACTTATCGACCTGAACGGAACAAAAAAACCTGCCTATGAGATTTATAAAAATCTGGGAACGGCAAATGAAGCCCAAGCCAAGGCGAGGGCATCCCAAATTATCGGCATGGATATCGATCAGATGATCAGAGAGAATATTGTGTGGACAAGAGAAGGTAACGGTGTTGTGCAGTAATGCCTGGCCCGGGAGGACAAACCATGGAAACTATCAGGAATAAAACAGCAGAGCTGTTTCAAAAAATATACAGTACTTTTGCAGATTTCAAAATAACCATGATTCTGCTGGTTTTATGGACAGTGTCATTAGCAGTCGGTGTTTCTTTGTCAGATTACGAGCCGGTAATAGAATTTTTGTTTCGGTTTTTGATGCTGCTTTTTTTGTCTTCCCTGTTTGCAGAAACCTGTTTCAAAGGGAAAAAGAAGGGAATGCTGGTCTTTTATCCTTTAGCTGGAGTGCTTTCGGGAGTACTGGCTTATCTGATAACGCAGGAGGATATCGGATATTCCATGAATGAGAGAGCACAGGGAATTATGGCAGGATATGCGATTGTGATGCTCGTTCTGACAGTTTACTTCAGTTTTCGAAAGTCAGGATTGTCCTTTCCGGAGTATTCGGGAAGAGTACTTTCTAATTTATTGCCGGTTTTCCTGATTTATATGATATTGACATTTGGTTTACTTTTTGTGGTGGCAGCAATCGGTGAACTTTTTGGTGGTGATTATCTGGGAGATATCGCGTTGATCCTGCCGTTTACTCTTTATTTTATCCCGGGCTGCATTTATGCCCTGAATCATGTGCAAAAGGGAATTAATCCGTCTTTTGGCATTATTATAAAATACATAATCAATATTTTCAGCATCTGTATTATATTCATTGGTTATGTGTATATTCTTAAAATTATTGTTTTGAGGGAAGTACCTTCCAATGAAATATTTTCAATTTTAACAGCTCTGTTTGTCATGAGTGCTCCGGTGTGGGTTATGAATGAGATTTACAGGGATGGGACTTTGCGCAGTAAAGTGGTATCTGTTCTTCCTTATGTTTTTGCACCGCTGATCTGCATGCAGATCTATTCTCTGGTGGTGCGGATTTGGGAATATGGATTTACCTGCGAAAGATATCTGGGAATCATGGTGATTCTTTTTGAAATCAGTATGATAGTGATCTGGAGGTTTGACCGGAGCCACTGTGAGAGACTTATGCTTGTATTATCAGTGCTTACATGCATTTCAGTTGTAATTCCCGGAATTAATATGTACAGTGTTTCTGACAGAAGTCAGGAATATTTCCTGCATAAATATATGCAGAAAGCAGAAGCGGGAGAAGAATTGTCAGAGCTTGAGTATAAACGTCTTGAAGGCGCATATCAATATCAGAAGAAGAGAATGGATGAAGCAGAATTTGAGTCTGCATATGGAGAGGCAGAGAATTTACTTGAGGAAGAAAAGGAAGTATTCCAGAAACAGTGGCATTATTTACATGGATGTCAGTTAGTGGGAGAAATCGACACAAGTAACTTTTCAAAAATGAATATGCTGAATCAAAGTGATACATATGTCAGAACTGATTCCGATGAAATTATCGTGGATTTCTCCAAATTTGAATTTTATAAAAGAGAGACCGGAGAGAAGATAGAAATAGATTTAAGTGATTTTTATGAAAAATGTATGGAATATAAAGCAGAAAATCCGAATTCGAGTAAAGAAGAGGACAGTGCGTACATGAAGCAGTTCAACAGAATTCCGATAGATGAAAACAGTACATTCTATGTAAATCATTTTGAAGTGAATTATTATACAGTCAGGGAAAACGGAGAAAAAGTCAGCAAAATCGGGACGATGAATATCAGCGGTATGCTGCTGGAAAGATAGAGTCAGGAAAGTAAAAAGAAAAAGCCCCCGCTGCATGATATGGCAATGAAAATTTTGTCAGATTAATTTTTATTGAATTTCACATACTGATATCGGAGGTGTGTGAAAATGGACTATGAATCTTCAAATTTATCCTTAGGCCTTGCCATGGCAAATCTTCTTGATGATGATCTGGGGACAGGAAAAAGACCTTTGACCGAAGCGGAAAAAGAAAAAATGATCTTTCAATATAAAGATGCAGAAAACGCAGAGGAAAAAGAACGGATCAGAAATGCTGTCCCGGAAGAAGATAGCGGAAAAGATATTTTTGGCGGTCCTTCTATCGGATAAATTCTATCGGATCAGTGGGAAAAGTCTTTTAAGATGCATGAAAATCAAGTATAATAGAGTACGGGCAGCCGGTGCCCGTACTTCATGGTATTATCTGTTTTGGAATGGGACTGACTCTCCGGAAGGGTAACTGGGAATACTTCTACCGGAAACTGGATGAAAATTTTTTATTCCGTTTGCAGAGAGCATGGAATAGAGCCGGATGTGGATAGAAATTTTGCTTATCTGCATGAGTTTGAAGATAAGCTGGCAGGGAAGCAAATGAGTTTGTTTGATTAACGGGAGATATATGAAAAAAGTGAAACGCTTTGACAGACAGAAAAAAGTGCAGATTACAGCAATATCAGTGCTGGTTTTATTGTTGTTATCCGGCTGCGGGAATGGTACTGAGAAGGTGTCGGGAACCGGGCAAACGCAAACAGCGCCTAAGGAAGAAACGCAATCAGTGCAGGCAGAAGTAGCAGAGGAAACATCGGCACAGGAAGAACCGGCGGTAACGGAAGAAGCATCGGCAGAGCAAAAACCGGCGGTAACGGAAGAAGCATTGGCAGAGACGGAAACGGCAGAATTGACAGTGCCAGCGGAAACTGTGACAGAAATGTCAGGAACTTCTGACGCTGCGCAGCAGGCGATAGATCAGGAAACTCTTGGCAATCCAAGAAGCAGCTTTGGACTTGGAAGTGCCACCTTTCTGGAAGGAAAGAATATACTGGTCAGTCTGTTTGTGACCACACCGGAAAGTGTCTGGACAAAGGAAGAACAGGAAAAGACTTTAAAAAAGCTGAAAATCGCAGCAGAATATATAGAAGAAAAGGCAGAGGGGTATGGCATTGATACGGAGTTAATATATGACTGGACAAGTCAATATGATTTAAAAGCAGAAGCAACCACAGATTTTCTCATTAATGAAGACACAGATTACATGGACAGACTGGATGAAGAGATTGCTTACTGGTTTGAGACAAAAATCTCTTATGATAAATTGCTTAAAGAATATGATGCCAGAGGAATCGTCACCTGTGTTTTTGTAAATAATCCCGGTATTTCTTATGCTATTGTCTATGATGGTACAGACAACGAACAGGAAAGCATGATCCTTTTTACCGGAGACTATTACAGAAAGGGACAGGAAGAAACTGCAGCAGCCTATGCCCATGAAATATTGCATGTGTTCGGTGCTCATGATCTGTATGAGGATGCAGAGTTTACTAAGGAAGTAACGGATTATGTGGCAGATACCTACCCAAATGAAATTATGTATACGGTGTCCGGAAACGTGGGAAGCATTTCTCAAACGCTTTCACCGATCACAGCTTATCATCTTGGCTGGATAGAGGAAGCAGAGGAAGTGGAACTGTTTCCACAGCTGGACAGATACTAAAGGAATATGTTAATAAATGGAGGAGATATGATATGAAAATTCCGGAGATATTTGAAGCAAAGAAAAAGGAAAATAAACCGGTGCTTTCCTTTGAGATTTTTCCGCCAAAGAAGGAAGAAGCCCTCAAGAACATTGATGGGACACTTGAAATGCTATGTGACCTTCATCCTGATTTTATCAGTGTGACCTTTGGCGCAGGCGGAAGCAGCAGAGATAATAAGACGGTTGAGATTGCAAAGAAGATCAAGGACAACTATGGGATAGAACCCCTGGTACATATTACCTGTCTTCAATATGATAAGGCGGAAATCAGCGAAATTTTAAAGGAGCTTGAAGCGGCAGGCATTGAAAATGTGCTGGCATTGCGCGGAGATGTGAATCCTAATTTCCCTATGAAGCATGATTTTCAATATGCCAATGAACTGGTGGAATTTATAAAGTCAAAGGGTGATTTCAGCATCAGCGGCGGCTGTTATCCGGAAACACATCTGGAGGCTCCCGATGCTGTTACGGATATCCGTAATCTGAAAAGAAAAGTGGATTCCGGTGCGGATCATCTGATTTCACAGCTGTTTTTTGAAAACGAGATGTTTTACCGGTTTTATGAAAAAACAAGAATTGCGGGAATTGATGTACCTGTGGATGCGGGAGTTATGCCGGTTACCAATAAAGCCCAGGTGGAGCGCATGGTAAATACCTGCGGCGCTTCTCTGCCTCCTAAATTTGCGAGAATCCTTCAAAAATATGAAGATAATAAGGAAGCGTTGTTTGATGCGGGAATGGCATATACCATTAATCAGATTGTAGATTTGATAGCACACGATGTGGATGGTGTTCATATTTATACTATGAATAATACTGCCGTTGCAAAGAGAATCTGTGACGGAATACGAAATCTGGTATAGAAGAAGGAGTACAGTATGGGCAAAAAAGCTCTAATTACAGGAGCGTCCAGAGGAATCGGAGCTGAAACGGCAAGGGTGCTTGCGAAGGAAGGCTATGACCTTGTACTGGTGTGCCGTAAATCAGAAGAGAAGCTGAACACTTTAAAGGAAGAACTGCAGAAGGAGTATAACGTACACTGCCTTGCACTTCTTCATGATGTGTCAGATCCACAGCAGGTGGAGGAGATGTTTCTTCAGGTAAAAGATGTGGATGTTCTCATTAATAATGCCGCTATTTCCCACGTGGGGCTTCTTGCGGATATGACAGTTTCAGAGTGGCATAAGGTAATAGATACGAACCTGAATGCGTTATTTTATACCTGTAAAGCCGTGATTCCGGGTATGGTTCACAAAAAATCAGGTAAAATAATTAATGTTTCCTCTGTTTGGGGAAACATAGGTGCTTCCATGGAGGTCGCTTACAGCGCGGCAAAAGGAGGGGTCAACAGCTTTACAAAAGCTCTTGCCAAGGAACTTGCTCCCAGCAATATTCAGGTCAATGCCGTAGCTTTTGGTGTTATTGATACGGAAATGAATGCTTGTTTTTCAAAAGAGGAAAAGCAGGCTCTGACAGAGGAAATTCCTGCCGATCGGATGGGGACAGCCGGGGAAGCGGCGGAACTTATACTAAAAGTTTTAGAATCACCCGCTTATCTGACCGGTCAGGTAATCACAATGGATGGTGGATGGATTTAAAGAAAGGGAAAAAAATGTATGATGTAGTTATTATTGGATCAGGCCCCGCAGGACTCAGCGCATCTGTTTATGCAAAAAGAGCAGGTCTGAATGCTGTTACCGTGGAAAAAAGTCCCATGAGCGGCGGTCAGGTACTGAATACTTATGAGGTTGACAATTATCTGGGACTTCCCGGCATCAATGGCTTTGATATGGGAATGAAGTTCCGGGAGCATGCAGACAGCCTCGGATGTGAGTTTATCACATCCACAGTTCTTCAGATCAGGAAAGAACAGAGAGAAGAAGCCGTGCTGAGGGCAGCATCCGTTTCCGAAGCAGAAGAGACAGAGGAAATAGGCTTTGCGGTAGAAACGGAGGATGGAATCCTGCGAACCAAAGCAGTGGTGGCAGCCACAGGTGCTGTTCATGCCAAATTAAGCATTCCCGGGGAAGAGGAACTTTCAGGCAGGGGGGTTTCTTACTGTGCCACCTGTGACGGTGCTTTTTTCAGAGGAAAAGTGACAGCAGTTATTGGCGGCGGAGATGTGGCGGTAGAGGATGCCATTTTTCTTGCAAGAAGCTGCGAAAAGGTATATCTGATCCACCGAAGAGAGGAACTCAGGGCGGCAAACGCATTGCAGGAGGAGGTAAAAAGCCTGCCCAACGTGGAAATTATCTGGGATACTGTGGCAGAGAAAATCGAAGGAAAGGATCAGGTTGAAGGTCTTTTGCTTAAAAATGTAAAGACAGGAGAGACAAAGAAGCTTCCTGTGGATGGAGTGTTTGTGGCAGTGGGAATTATTCCGGACAGTGATCTTTTCAAAGAAATTGCCAACTGTGATGAAAAGGGCTATGTAATTGCCGGAGAAGACGGAGTTACCAGCATGCCGGGGATTTTTGCAGCAGGGGATATCAGAAAGAAGAAGCTTCGCCAGATCGTAACAGCGGTGGCAGACGGGGCAACGGCAATTCAGTCTGTTCAGGAATATTTATTGCAGAAAAAATTACAAAATAATTAAAATGATTAAGTAAAAAGAGGCAAAAAGCCTCTTTTTTTATGCCCAAAACCACAATATCTTGTGGATTCACAAGAGAACACATACAGATTTTGGATTTGAAAAGTGCGATATTTTCGACTGCGCAACCGATTAACCAATTTTTGGAAACTGTTGACAGCGATAAATGAAAGTGTTATAGTGGATTTAACATTTTTGTAACATTTGTATTATTTTATTTATGGAGGATTTTATGCAGAAGAAAAGCGTGAAAATAGCAGTGTGCATGATGTCAGCTGCACTTTTATTTTCCGGCATGAATATAGAAAGTTTTGCAAAAGAAGGCACAGGATTACCTTCGGCAGGTATTGATTATTTCCTGGCATCCAATGCTACAAGTGTTAAGAACATAAAGGATGAGGAAGACGCAAAGAGTACCCCGCAGGTACAGACAACTGAGGGAAGTACAATACAGGAGACAGCACAGACAGCGACTCCTTCCATTACAGCAACTCCTTCTGTAACAGCATCACCTACAGCAGGGGTAACAGTTGAGCTGGAAGTTCTGCCTATTAAGGAAGAGAAGGTTATTGAGGAAACGGCGGTGGCTTCCACTACCAAAACAGTTCCGGAAAAAGAAAGAGAAATAGCGGCAAAGAAGGAAGAGGAAAGCTTTAAGTCCTTAGTAATCGCAAGGGTTAACGATTATGTTAATGTAAGAAGCATTCCCAGTGAGGAAGGCGAGATATTAGGTAAGCTTTATGATAAGTCTGTAGGTGAATTTATTTCCGAGCAGGACGGATGGTATGAGATCACATCAGGCAGCGTTACCGGTTTTGTAAAAGCAGAGTACTGTGTAACAGGTGAGGATGCCGTGGAGCTTGCAAAGCAGGTGGGAACAAGAATCGCAACAGTAACGACAACCACACTTTATGTCAGAGAAGAGCCCACAACAGATTCTTCTGTGATCGGTATGGTGCCCATTGAGGATGAACTGCTTGTCACCGAGGAATTGGATGGCTGGGCTAAGGTCAATATCGAGGAAGGTGACGGTTATGTATCTCTTGACTATGTCACCCTTTCTACTGAATTTGTAAAAGCCGAGTCCAGGGAAGAAGAAGAAGCAAGACTTGCCAAGGAAGAAGCAGAAAGAAAGGCAGCCCAGGAAGCAGCAGCCAAAGCGGCAGCAAAAGCAAGTGCTTCCAAGCAGGGAACCGGCAGTCAGACCGTGATAGCGCCTGTTATTTCAGGAAGCGGCAGTGAGCTGGGTAAGTCTGTAGCAAACTTTGCATGTCAGTTTGTTGGAAATCCTTATGTATGGGGCGGTACCTCTTTGACGAATGGTGCCGACTGTTCCGGATTTGTTATGAGTGTATATGCAAATTATGGCGTAAGCCTGCCTCATTCATCCTCGGCAGACAGAAGTGTAGGATCCGCAGTAAACGGCCTTGAGAATGCACAGCCCGGTGATATCATCTGCTATTCCGGTCATGTGGCTATCTATATCGGTAACGGTCAGATTGTCCATGCATCTACCGCAAAGACCGGTATTATCATTTCCAACGCAAGCTATCGTTCCATTCTTTCAATCAGAAGAATTTTCTAAACGGAAAGATATCTGAAAATAAAAAATATAAAAAGATTCCGGAGGGAACAAAGCCCTCCGGAATTTTTTATAAGCAAATAGGTGGGGGATAAACATGATGAGTGCCTAATTTGGAAAATGAAGGAAAAAAGTCAGACTTCTTTTTTGGGAAGAAAAATAGTTGACAAAGTAAGAGTTGTACAAGATTCACAAACAAAAATCCAAATTACTTCTAAAGGCGAAGAGAGAAAAGCAAAAAGATGAAAAAGTTATCCACATATAAAAACGGCATAAAATGGGCATTTATGATTTATACACGGAGTTATCCACATTATCCACCAAAAAAAAGCGGAACGAACGTTTTGTGAAGTTGTAATAAACATGCACAAATTGGGTTAAAATGTCGCTATGTGAAGATGAATTAAATTGTGCGAAAACTGTAGTCATTTTAAAACAAAAGTATGGAATTGTTGCAAAATAAGGGTATAGTGTGGTATACTGACTTTATAATAATCCATGGAAAGGATGATGAATATGAAATTTATTATTTTAGGCAAAAATATTGAGGTTACACCGGGACTTCGCAGCGCAGTAGAGGACAAGATCGGTAAGCTGGAGAAATATTTCAATTCCGATACCGAAGTACATGTTACCTTAAGTGTTGAAAAAGACAGACAGAAGATAGAAGTAACCATTCCCGTGAAAGGAAATATCATCCGTTCTGAACAGGTAAGCAATGATATGTATGTATCCATTGACCTGGTTGAAGAAATTATTGAAAGGCAGTTGAAAAAGTATAAGACAAAGCTGATCGCAAAGGAACAGTCAGCAGGCTTTTTCAAACAGGACTTCATCGAAAAGGATTATATGGATGAAGAAGAGGTTCAGATTGTGAGAACCAAGAAATTCGATATTAAACCCATGTATCCGGAAGACGCCTGCGTTCAGATGGAACTGCTTGGACATAATTTCTATGTATTCTGCAATGCGGAAACCGATCAGGTAAATGTAGTTTATAAGAGAAAGGGAAATACTTACGGTCTGATTGAGCCTGAAGTATAATGAGATTTTTATGATTTCAAGATAAAACCGAAAAGATGTGTGGCATGCCACACATCTTTTTGTTATACTGGAAGTGATATATAGGCGGCGCTAGGCGCCGCCCGGTGAAAGGAAATTGAAATGGCGTTTTTCCAGATAGCAGCCTTTACTGCGCTGATTTTATACATTGCATATAAGGAGAAAGAGACAATTACAGACGTCATTCCGGTGGCAGTCTGTCTTCTTGTGCTTGTACTTTATGGACTCTCTTTCATAAACGGACTGAAGCTGTCGGATTATCTTGCCGTTCTCGGATGCCTTCTGGCAGTCTTGTTTTATTTCAGACAGACGAAGGAAGAACGACACCGGCTCACAGATTATTTCCTGAAGGAACTGAAAAAGCCGGGAACCATCATGGCACTTGTCCTGCTGGCAGCAGTTCCCATTCTCACCGGAAGCAAGGTTGTAACGTGGTGGGATGATTTTAATTTCTGGGCAACCGATGTGAAATCCATTTTTTATCTGAATGGTTTTGCACAGAAGTATCAGAACGTGGCACCGGAGTTTGGAGATTATCCCCCGGGGACACAGATGATGAAATGGTGGTTTCTCCATATGCACCCTTCTGCATTCAAAGAAGGACTGATGTTTGCCGGCTATTACTTTATGAACTTTGCTTTCCTTACACCTCTTTTCAAACATTTAAAGAAAAGAAATGTGCCTCTTATGATTTTAATGACAGTGGCACTCTGGCTTTTCCCTTCCTGCGTAGAGGTATTCTCCTATGACGGATGCTGTGCAGACCTTACCATGGCAGTGATCTACGGAGCCTTCCTTGCATCAGTGGTGGACAGGCAGGAACATGGAGAACGTTTTTATTACGGAAGACTTACCCTGTTTTTAATGGTACTGGTATTATGTAAAAATGTGGGCTTTCTGTGGGCAGCCTTTGGTCTTATATTCCTGTATGGCTATCATGGGTTTGTGTTAAAGAAATTTCATAAGGGAATTCTGGTGGTGACGGCGCTTCCTGTTCTGACAGAAGGTTCCTGGCTTTTGTTCTGCCTTCTTAACAGACGGGTTGCCAAGCTGACCGGTGCGGCTTTTCAGATGGCAACAGGCAGTATGAATGTGCCCCAGGTTCAGAAGGAGATGATAAATGCTTACGTTACAGCATTCCTTCGTTATCCCCTGCACAGATGGAGTACCTTTGCCATCGATTTAAGTCCTCTTGCGTTATATCTGCTTTTGCTTGTTTTTGTATTTCTTTTGTATCAAAAAGGCAGAATAGAAAAGAGACAGAGCATTTATATCGGCAGTTTTATCGCAGTGAGCGGTATTTGCTTTTATGCCATTAATTTGTTAAGCCATCTGACTATCTTTGCGGTGGAGACCCAATATTTAGAGCCTTTTGGGATGGTATCCTCCATAGAAAGGTACGGTGCCCCCTTTACCGTCGGCGGACTGTATCTGATGGCTGACCTTGCCATGAGACAAAAAGGAAGGCCAGGGGAGACGGATGGATTTTGGAAGACATATGGAGGAATCCTTGTGTGCCTTGCCTTTGTATTTCTGACGGCAGATTATAACAGTGCCTACAGGGGTCTTACAGGCTATCGCAGCGATGTTTCCGAAAACAGAAAAAATTCGGAAGATATGATAGATGAGGCGGCGGGCTCTTTTCTTGAGAAAGCAGGCGCCGGACAGCAGGGGTATCATGGCAGGGTGTTGTATCTGCGTGATATTTCCGATATCAGCTGGGTAAGAAATACTTATATCAGCTTTTACGCGGCACCGGTATCAGTAATGTATGGAAATGTGGATGCAGAAACCATGGACAGCACAGATATTGTGCAGGCAATTGAGGATGCCCATGCGGGATATCTGTTTGCGGATGAGATCGCAAATGGCAGGGAATTGTTGGGAGCATTGACAGAGAACGGTTCTTTTGAATATGGCTGTCTGTACCGGATAGTGACAGAGAATGGAAGAGTCCGGTTTGAGAAAGCAGACAGTGTGGAAACGGATTAGCGGGATGCCCCCGGAATTTTGGCGGGAATAAAATAAAGAGTAGGAAAATGAAAATGAGAGAGAAAGATCCAAGAGAGATACCGATTATCATACCTTCTTATGAGCCGGATGAAAAGCTCTTACAGCTGCTTACTGCCCTTAGGGAGAACGGTTTTTTGAAAATTGTGCTTGTAGATGACGGAAGCGGAGAAGAATATCTGCATTTTTTTGAGACGGCAGAGAAAGAGTTCCGCTGTCATGTCATGCACCATGAGATAAATCAGGGAAAAGGACGGGCCCTTAAGACAGCTTTTGATTTTGTACTGCGTGAATACCCGGATTCTGTCGGCAGCATTACAGCTGACTCTGACGGTCAACATACGCCGGAATGTATTTTGGCCTGTGCAGAGGCTTTGCTTGCGCATCCGGACTGCCTGATCATGGGCTGCCGGTGCTTTGATAAGGAGAATGTACCGGCAAGGTCTGAGTTTGGAAATAAGTGTACCAGAATGGTAATGAAGTATCTGGCAGGCGTTTCCGTGTCCGATACTCAGACAGGACTTCGAGGCATTCCTGCCTTCTTTATGAAGGAGCTTCTTTCCGTAAAGGGAGACCGCTTTGAGTTTGAGACCAATATGCTGATGGAGACAAAAAGGAATAAGGTTCCGATTGTGGAGGTTCCCATTCAGACCATCTATATAGAAGAAAACAAAACAAGCCATTTTAATCCCATTAAGGATTCTGTCAGGATCTATATGATTTTCGGCAAGTTCCTGTTTTCTTCTCTGTCTTCCAGTGTGCTGGATCTTGTACTGTTTACGGTATTCTGCTACCTGTTAAGAGGACAGCAGTGGGGCAGCATTACTTATATTATGGCAGCAACGGTTTTTGCCAGGGTTATATCGGCTGTCTACAATTACTCTGTGAATTACAAAGTGGTATTTGAGAGTAAGAGCTCTGTTGGTTCCACTATGGTCCGATATTTTCTCCTTGCAATAGTACAGATGTGCTGCAGTGCACTTCTCGTAAACTTCCTGTATCCCTTATTCGGGGGAGCGGAGGTGCTGGTAAAAATACCTGTGGACGTACTTCTTTTCTTTGTCAGCTTTGTGATTCAGCGTGAGTTTGTGTATTGAGCCACGGCAGGATCCCTCATCTGATAGACCCGGAGCCATTCCTTGGTTTCCTGGTTCTTTTCCGTCAGGGATCTGTTTTTACAAAGGAACTTTGTGAGGGCATAGCAGTCGATCCAGATCTCGTTATTGCCCTCTTTCTGGGATTCATCAAAAATCAGTTGCAGACCGAAATGAAGATGAACAGTGTCAATGTTGTTTGTGTTTTCCACTGTACTGTAGCCGGTGTGTCCCATGTAGCCGATCACGTCCCCGGCAGTTACCACGCTGCCTTCTTCCAGATTAAGGGCATAAGGGAAGTTCTGGCGAAGGTGTGCGTAGTAGTAATACCGCTTGCCGTCGAAGCTGCGGATGCCGATACGCCATCCGCCATACTGATTCCAGCCGAGTGCCTCCACGTAGCCGGACTCCACGGCAACAATGGGCGTACCGATCTGACCCATCATGTCATGGCCAAGATGCTGGCGTTTGTAGCCATAGCTTCTGGAAGAACCGAAATCGTCGTAATCGCTGTATTCAAAGCCCTTGGCAATGGGAGAAAAGGCTTTCAGTCCGTAGACCTTTTTGAAAGCCCTGTTTCCCTGATCATCTTCCTGCTCGATTTCATATTCTCCCACCATCCCGCCAAGTACGGCTTCATAAGCTTCATAATAATAATCGTAATATTCCATGTCTTTTGTAAGCTTTGCCATAGTAGTCTCACCGCTGGAAAGCTCAGAGGCAAGCTTATCAATCAGAGAGAGGCTGTTTTTATTAAAGGAACCGCCGCCTTTGGTACCGGCATAGGCAAGCAGTTCGATCCAGTTTAGATGCACGTCTTTGTCATAGCTTTCCACGTCCAGGGTATAGGCTTTGCTTAAAGCTTCGCTGGTGACATTGAAATCCACCCATTTGATAAAGCTTTTGTCATCGTCCGTAACCACTTCGATAGCAGGTTCCTGAAAAATGGATGACAGAGATGGGATGGGAGTGCCGGATAAGAGTCTGTGTTTGATGAAAAGAATAAAAACGGCGAGAATGAAAACGCCGGTCAGCAGGATATATATGGAAATATGAGATTTTTTCATGGGAATTTGAGACCTTTTACCTAAAGCTGGTTATGGAAAATATATGATACAAAATCAGTAAATATTCATGCTTGACAATTAATTAACAATATGATATCATCATAAATATCAATAAAAGGGAGTAGCTGATACCCATAGCTTCAACCGAAAGGTATATTCGAATCGTCAGGACGATGGAGACATCCGTTTCGAATCAGAGTTGACTGTAGCAAGACTTTTATTGTAGCAAGTGGCTGCAATAAGGGTCTTTTTTCATATCAAAAGCAGAGCGCGCAGCTTATAAATGAAACCCTGCAGCCAAAAATCCAAGGAGGAAAACTTTATGTTTAAGAGAAAACAACAAAACCCGTACGAACAACAGCCAGCAGGAAGGGCTAAGAATGCAGCTTTGGGAGCAGGAAAGGTGGCAGTGGTCATAGTGATTATTGTGGCTGCAGCATATCTTCTGCTCGGCAGCGTTTATTCTTTAAAAGAAAATGAGTATGCAGTAGTTACCACCTTTGGCGTTCCCAAGGTGGTGGAAGAATCCGGTATTCACCTGAAGGCACCTTTTATACAGCAGCTTAGCAAGGTGCCCAAGACTATCAACGGTTTTCCTATCGGCTACCGCGCAGATACCGATGAATCCGTTGATTCGGAATCCTTTATGATCACCAGGGATTACAACTTTGTCAATGTGGACTTTTATGTGGAGTATAAGGTGACGGACCCTGTGAAGTACCTTTATGCTTCTGAAAGCCCGATAGATATTCTGAAAATGCTTACCCAGAGTTATATCAGAGATACCATCGGATTATATGATGTGGACAGTGTTATCACTACAGGTAAAAATGAAATTCAGGCATCTATCAAGGAAAAGATTGTGGGAAGACTGGAACAGGAGGACATCGGTGTTCAACTGGTGAATATCACCATACAGGATGCAGAACCGCCTACCCAGGAGGTCATCAGTGCCTTCAAGAATGTAGAAAATGCAAAGCAGGGAAAAGAAACTTCCATCAACAAGGCAAACCAGAAGAGAAACGAGGATATTCCGGCGGCCAGAGCGCAGGTGGATGAGACGATAAAGACCGCCCAGGCACAGGCAGAGGAGAGAGTTAACGAAGCCAAAGGACAGGTGGCAAGACTGAATGAGCTTTACAACGAATATCAGAAATACCCTCTGATCACCAAGCAGAGAATGTTCTATGAGACTATGGAAGAAATTTTGCCGGAGATGAAAGTGATTATTGAAAAGAGCGATGGATCTACGCAGACCATGCTCCCTCTGGAATCTTTTGCGGATCTGTCTGCAAAAGAGGGAACGGGCGTAAACACAAATGAAGATGTGATAAAAGATACGACAGAAGAATAATCGGGAAAGTGAGGAACAGATAATGAAGAAAAAATCGATTTTTATAGTTGCAGCGATAGCTTTACTGGCAATTTTTGTCATTGATTCCAGTATGGTAGTTACCTATCCTGATGAGTATACCGTGATCAAGCAGTTTGGAAGAATTGAGAGTATCCGCAAGGAGCCGGGCTTAAGTTTGAAGATCCCTTTTATCCAGACAGCGGAAAAGATTGAAAACGAGGTGCTTTTATATGACCTTGCGGTCAGTGATGTTATGACAAAGGACAAAAAATCCATGATAGCAGACTGTTTTGTGCTTTGGAAAATAGAAGATCCTTATAAATATACGCAGACCTTAAGCGCCCAGAAAAGCAACGCGGAGTTCCGTATTGATACCATCACCTACAACAGCCTAAAAAACGTGATCAGCAGTCTGAGTCAGGAAGAGGTCATCAGCGGCCGTGACGGAGAACTTGCAAAGGCAATACAGGATAATATCGGTGATACCCTGGAGCAGTATGGAATTAAGCTTCTTGCAGTGGAAACAAAATCTCTGGATTTGCCGGATGAGAATAAGAATGCGGTTTATGAGCGTATGATTTCCGAACGAAATAATATTGCTGCCACCTATCAGGCAGAAGGCCAGGAGGAGGCGAAGGAAATTTCCAATAAGACTCAAGCGGAGATCATCGTCATGCAGTCTGAGGCGGATGCCCAGGCAGAAGAGATCATTGCCAAGGGCGAAGCCGAGTACATGCGAATTTTGAGCGAGGCGTACAATGATCCCGAAAAGGCAGATTTTTATCTGTTCCTTCGCTCTCTGGATGCGGCCAAGGCTACCATGACGGGTAACAATAAGACGCTGATCATTGATGAGACATCACCGATTGCACAGATATTTTATTAGAAACTAATATTTCCTTCTCGATAAAGGAAGCAACCCCGTCTTCGTTATTGGACAGAGTTACTTTATCTGCAATTTCGAGAACTTCGGGCACGGCATTGGATACGGCGACGCCCACACCGCAGGCTTTCAGCATATCCATATCGTTACCGTCATCTCCGAAAGCAGCTATTTCGTTGAATGGAATATGCAGTTTGCCTGCCAGGTGGCGGATTGCCGGCAGTTTTCCGGCATTATCGTTTATAAAGCCGTAAAGGTTTTCCCGGCGGTAGGCAATAAATTTGCAATGTGCTGTTGAAGCAATGTTTTTTGCCGCTTCTGTGGAAGGCAGAGTTGTCACTATTTTATGTGCGGCTTCCGGCAAAGGCTGTTTATAGTCATGATATGTGGCTTTAGACAGCCTTTTTGATTCCGATATATGCAGACTGTTCCAGTAGATTCTTTTGTCTGCGGCAGTGGTAATCTCAGCATCTTTATTTACTTCCAGTATCATTTGGATAATCCGATTGGTGCTATCCGCATCAAATCCGCAGCTGTAAATTAATTCATTTGTCCTGTGTATCAGCGTGCCGTCTGTGGTTATCGCATAATCGGGATGGAGCAGTTCGATATAGCTTTCCGCACCCATCCAGTATCTTGCAGTGGCAATCGCAACAATAATGCCTTGCCTTTGGCATTCCCGGAGCGCTTGAATGGTTCTTTCTGAAAGTTCTTTATTTGAATGGAGCAAAGTACCGTCCAAATCGGTAACGATCATTTTGATTTTCATATGCTGTCCTTTCCTGTTAAGAGAGTATGCCTTATTTTACTATAATGCTGAGAGCATTTCCACAAATATATCATAGAGACAAATCACAAATATGTCTTGCATATCGTTATTTAGTGTGATAGTATCATGTCAAAGCATAAAATATTTCAAACGATCAGGCGCGCAGCCATCTTGCTCTTGCCAATCTTAAGACAGTCAGATTGGGGAGAGAAATTCAAACATTTCAGGAAATCTATGCTTTTATTACCCAATAATAATGAAGACGAAAGCAGGAGATTTCTAAGGTCTCCTGCCAGATACAGGAGGACGAGAATGGAAAAGATTTTACAAGTAACATCTTCTTTTCCGACAATGAACGGTACGCAGATATTATTAACGGTTGCGGCTGTGACGGGATACCGTTTGTGCGGGGAAAAGATTTACAGGAACTGGACACAAGGGTGAACTTTGGAAGAACGCAGGGATTTTGGCAGAAGCGAAGAAAGACGTTGTACAGGGATCTTGTACGAAAAACGCCATTTGGTGTAAATTTTGCAATTGTTGGAATTGAGAATCAGGGAGAGATTGATTATGCCCTGCCGCTTCGTCTTATGTGTTATGATGCAGGGGAATATGAACGTCAGGCGGCAGTCATCCGAAAAAGCGTCCGAAAAGTACGAACGGGGTTGTCACCAGGGGAATATCTGTATGGCTTTGGAAAGAACAGCAGATTGTTTCCAACGGTTACCTTTGTGCTTTATTATGGGGAAAAAGATTGGGATGGTGCAAAGGATATTCATGGGATTATGGATTTTACGGATATCCCGGACAGCCTTAAGAATAAAATATCCAATTATCAGATTCATGTTATAGAAGTGAGAAAACTGGAAGATACCTCTGTTTTTAAGACAGATGTGAAGCAGGTTTTTGATTTTATCAGATTTTCCGGCGATAAGAAAAAATTGAAAGAACTGCTGAGCAGGGATGAGACATATCAGTTTATTGATGAAGAAGCATACGACATGGTAGCAGCATATGCAGGAGAAAAAGAGATGTTCAGATGGAAGAAAAAGAATAAGAAAGGCGGGAAGGTAAATATGTGTCAGGGACTACGGGAGTGGATTGAAGATGAGAGAGCAGAAGGAAGAGCAGAAGGAAGCGAGAGAATGAGTCGATTGGTTATTCTTCTGACAGAACAGTCAAGAACTGAGGATCTGGTGCGGGCGGCCAAGGATACTTCCTATAGGGAGGTACTTTTTAAAGAACTGAATATTTGATGGGAGGATAAGAACAGTCTTTTAGATAATTTTTTCACAAATAGCAGGTGTAATGGATTGCAAAAAAATATGCCCTATGTTATAATGAACACGTTGGCAATGATAAAAAATTAACAATCATTGCAGAATCAGATTAAATATAAGAATATCATCAAACGGAGGAAAGAAATAATGGCAAAGAAAGTAGTTTTAGCCGGCGCATGTCGTACTGCTATCGGCACCATGGGTGGCTCCTTAAGCACAACACCCGCTGCAGAACTTGGTGCAATTGTAATCAAGGAGGCTTTAAACAGAGCAGGTGTAGCACCTGAACAGGTTGATCAGGTTTATATGGGATGTGTAATCCAGGCAGGACAGGGTCAGAACGTAGCGCGTCAGGCTTCTATCAAAGCAGGCTTACCAATTGAAGTACCTGCAGTTACCATGAATGTTGTATGCGGTTCCGGTCTGAACTGTGTAAATCAGGCAGCACAGATGATCATGGCAGGAGATGCAGACATCGTAGTAGCAGGTGGTATGGAAAATATGTCCATGGCTCCATATGCAATTCCTCAGGCACGTTTTGGATATAGAATGAACAACGGTACTTTAGTAGACACCATGATCAAGGATGCTCTCTGGGATGCATTCAATGACTATCACATGATCAAGACAGCAGATAACATCTGTGAAGAGTGGGGACTTACCAGAGAGGAACTGGACGAGTTCGCATTAAAGAGCCAGTTGAAGGCAGAGGCAGCTCAGAAATCAGGCGCCTTTGATGCTGAAATCGTACCTGTTACGGTCAAGAAGAAAAAAGAAACCATTGAATTCAAGGTGGATGAAGGCCCTCGTCCCGGTTCTACCATTGAAGGACTTGCAAAACTGCGTCCTATCAATCCCAATGGATTTGTTACAGCAGGTAACGCTTCCGGTATCAACGACGGTGCAGCAGCTATCGTTGTGATGAGCGAAGAAAAAGCAAAAGAATTGGGTGTTAAGCCTATGGCTACCTTCGTAGCAGGTGCTCTTGCAGGTGTAAGACCTGAGGTTATGGGTATCGGACCTGTTGCATCCACAAAGAAGGTTATGGCTAAGACAGGCATGAAGATTGAAGACTTCGATATCATCGAGGCTAACGAAGCATTCGCAGCTCAGTCTGTTGCAGTAGGTAAGGAACTTGGTATTGATGTTGATAAGCAGCTCAATCCCAACGGCGGTGCGATTGCACTGGGACATCCTGTTGGAGCTTCCGGATGCCGTATCCTTGTTACACTGCTTCATGAGATGCAGGCTAAGGGCGCTAAGACAGGTCTTGCAACCCTTTGCATCGGCGGTGGTATGGGATGCTCAACTATCGTAAAGATTGAAGATTAGTTTAGATTAAAAGGAAGATAAGCAGGCTTAAGTTTTTAGGTCTGCTTATCGGAATGTATGGGATATCTGAAAAATACAGGGCGGATATGGCTTTTGACAGGCATGTGGCTCTGAACATTTAATCATAAAGAAAAGGAGTTACGAAAATGGAATTTATCGTATATGAACAAAAAGGTGCATACGGCATCATCACCATCAGTCGTGAAAAAGCGTTAAATGCACTGAATTCACAGGTCCTTGATGAGCTGGATGCAACCCTGGACGCAGTAAATCTTGACGAAGTAAGATGTCTGATCCTGACAGGTGCGGGACAGAAATCTTTCGTTGCAGGGGCAGATATCGGAGAAATGAGCACTTTGACCAAGGCAGAGGGTGAAGCTTTCGGCAAGAAGGGAAATGACGTATTCCGTAAATTGGAGACATTCCCTGTTCCCGTGATTGCTGCTGTAAACGGCTTTGCTCTTGGCGGCGGCTGTGAGATTTCCATGAGCTGTGATATCAGAATCTGCTCTGACAATGCTGTATTCGGACAGCCTGAAGTTGGTCTTGGAATTACTCCCGGCTTTGGCGGAACACAGAGACTGGCACGCCTTGTAGGTGCAGGAATGGCAAAGCAGATGATCTATACTGCAAGAAATATCAAGGCTGACGAAGCTTTGAGAATCGGTCTTGTAAATGCTGTTTATACACAGGAAGAGTTACTTCCCGCAGCAGAGAAGATGGCAGCAGGAATTGCAAAGAATGCTCCTATTGCTGTTCGCAACTGCAAGAAGGCAATCAACGAGGGACTTGATGTAGATATGGATCAGGCAATCGTTATCGAAGAGAAGTTATTTGGTGACTGCTTCGAGACAGAAGATCAGAAGTACGGTATGGCTTTCTTCCTTGACAAGAATAAGGAAAAGGTAAAAGAGCCTTTTAAGAATAGATAGTATATAGCAACAGCAGAAGATCAGGTGCCTGTAAAGCGGCTATCTGATAACAATAAAATAAAATTTTAGGAGGATTTAAAATGAAAGTAGGTATTATTGGTGCCGGTACCATGGGACAGGGCATTGCAAAGGCATTTGCCCAGGTTGACGGATATGAGGTTGCACTCTGCGATATCAAGCAGGAGTGGGCTGAAGGCGGAAAAGCAAAGATTGCAAAGGGCTATGCTAAGCTTGTGGAAAAAGGCAAATTGACACAGGAAGCAGTGGACGCTATCCTTGCAAAGATCACACCGGGACTTAAGGAAGATCTTTGTGCAGACTGTGATTTGATCGTGGAAGCTGCATTTGAAAATATGGAAGTTAAGAAGACCACATTTGGAGAACTTGACAAGATTGCAAAGCCTGAATGTGTTTTCGCATCCAACACTTCCAGTCTTTCCATTACAGAGATCGGAAACGGATTAAGCCGTCCTATGATCGGTATGCATTTCTTCAATCCTGCAGACCGCATGAAGCTGGTTGAGGTAATTGCAGGCGTAAATACTCCTGCAGAAACTGTTGAAACCATCAAGAAGATTGCCGAAGAGATCGGCAAGACTCCCGTACAGGTAAATGAAGCAGCAGGTTTTGTAGTAAACCGTATCCTGATCCCTATGATCAATGAAGCTGCTTTCATCAAAATGGAAGGTGTTTCCGATATTGCAGGTATCGATGCAGCTATGAAGCTTGGTGCAAATCACCCCATGGGTCCTTTGGAACTGGGCGATTTTGTAGGTCTTGACATCTGCCTTGCTATTATGGATGTTCTCTATAATGAGACAGGCGACAGCAAGTATCGCGCATGTCCTCTGATTCGTAAGATGGTTCGCGGCGGCAATCTTGGTGTCAAGAGCGGTAAGGGCTTCTATGTATACAATGCAGACAGAACAAAGACCCCTGTTGATGCTCAGTAAGTTAAAATAATATTTAATGGAGGAAATAAAATCATGGATTTTATGTTAGACAAAAAACATGAAATGGCGAGAACTCTTTTCAAAGAGTTTGCAGAAAAAGAAGTAAAGCCTTTGGCTCAGGAAGTGGACGAAACAGAAGTTTTCCCCAGAGGAACTGTTGAAAAAATGGCAAAAGCAGGATTTCTCGGAATTCCTGTTCCTAAGGAATACGGCGGACAGGGCTGTGATCCTTTGACCTATGCTATGTGCGTAGAGGAGCTTTCCAAGGTTTGCGGTACTACAGGTGTTATCGTTTCCGCACACACCTCACTTTGCTGTGATCCTATCCAGACCTACGGCACAGAAGAGCAGAAGCAGAAGTATCTGGTTCCCCTTGCAAAGGGTGAAAAACTCGGTGCTTTCGGTTTGACAGAGCCCGGTGCAGGTACTGATGCACAGGGTCAGCAGACCAAAGCCGTTTTAGATGGTGATGAATGGGTACTGAACGGATCCAAGATCTTCATCACAAACGGTAAGGAAGCTGATGTTTATGTTATCTTTGCCGTAACAAGTGTTGTAACAGATGCTAAGGGCAGAAGCAAGAAGATGATTTCTGCATTTATCGTAGAAAAAGGAACACCCGGCTTTACCTTTGGTACCAAGGAAAAGAAGATGGGTATCCGTGGTTCATCCACTTATGAATTGATCTTTACAGACTGCCGTATCCCCAAGGAAAACCTGCTTGGACAGGAAGGCAAGGGATTCGGAATCGCAATGCACACACTGGATGGCGGACGTATCGGTATCGCTGCACAGGCACTCGGTCTTGCAGAAGGTGCTTTAGAGAGAACCATCGAGTATGTAAAAGAGAGAAAGCAGTTTGGCAGAGCTATCGGTGCTTTCCAGAATACACAGTTCCAGATTGCAGATATGGCTACCAAGGTTCAGGCAGCTCAGTACATGGTATACAGAGCAGCTATGGCTAAGGCAACCCAGAAGACCTACACTGTTGAAGCAGCTCAGGCTAAGTTATATGCAGCAGAAGTTGCTATGGAAGTAACAACCAAGGCTGTTCAGCTCCACGGTGGTTATGGTTATATCAGAGAATATGATGTAGAGCGTATGATGAGAGATGCCAAGATCACTGAAATCTACGAAGGTACAAGCGAAGTTCAGAGAATGGTCATCTCCGGGGCTCTGCTTAAGTAAGACGGCATGAAATTTGGATTGGACAGATGCGCTGCTCGCAGCAGCAGATGTGCAAGACAAATTTCAATGAGCGGTGCAGCGCTGCACCGCGAACGAGAAAATCGAAGATTTTCGAGTGCCGGCTTAGGAGAGATGGCACGAAGATAAGAAATAATCGAGTGCCGGCTTAGGAAGAAGGACGGCAACTCGGGAAAACATTTTCGAGTGCCGGCTTAGGAGAGACGGCAACTCGGGGAAATACTTTCGAGTGCCGGAAACGGCACAGGAAAAAATAGAAAATAAGGAGAGATAATACAATGAAAATCGTTGTTTGTATTAAACAGGTACCTGATACAAAGGGTGGCGTTAAATTCAATCCCGATGGTACACTTGACAGAGGTGCAATGCTCGCTATCATGAATCCTGATGACAAAGCAGGTCTGGAAGCAGCACTTAGATTAAAAGATCAGTACGGCGCAGAGGTTACCGTTCTTACCATGGGTCTTCCCAAGGCAGAAGAAGTTCTTCGTGAAGCATTGGCTATGGGCGCTGACAGGGGAATCCTTGTAACAGACAGAGTCCTTGGCGGTGCCGATACATGGGCAACCTCCCAGACGCTTGCCGGTGCACTCCGCAATCTTGAGTATGATCTGATCATCACAGGTCGTCAGGCTATCGACGGCGATACCGCACAGGTTGGTCCTCAGATTTCCGAGCATCTTGGAATTCCGGTTATTTCCTACGCTCAGAAAATTGAGATTGAAGGCGACAGCGTAATTGTTGAGCGTCAGTTTGATGACAGATATCATGTTTTAAAAGCAAAAATGCCCTGCTTAATTACAGCACTTGCTGAATTAAACGAGCCCCGTTATATGACACCCGGCGGAATCTTTGATGCATATGATGCAGAGATTACTGTATGGGGAAGAGCTAATCTGGTTGGCGTAGAAGATTCCAACCTGGGACTTAAGGGATCACCTACCCAGATTGCAAAGGCTTCCGATAAGGTAAGAAAGGGAGCCGGAGAAAAGGTTACTCTTGATCCTACAGAAGCTGTTGATTATATTGTTGATAAGTTAAAAGTAAAGCACGTTATTTAATGGAGGTTCAAAATGAATATTCAAGATTATAAGGGCGTATTTGTCTTCGCTCAACAGGTTGATAATGAACTTAGCGGAATCGCTTTGGAATTAGTAGGTAAGGGAAAAGACCTTGCCAAGGATTTGGGCACGGAAGTGACAGCAGTTTTGGTAGGTTCCGGTGTAAAGGGACTGGCTGATACACTTGCAGAGTACGGTGCTGATAAGGTTATCGTTGTAGATGACCCTGAATTAAAAGAATACAGAACAGAGCCTTATGCACATGCGATTGCTTCTGTTATCAATGAATTTAAACCTGAAATCTTTCTGATTGGTGCTACGGCAATTGGCCGTGACTTAGGTCCCAGAGTATCAGCAAGAATCCACACAGGTCTGACTGCAGACTGTACACAGCTTGAAATCGGTGATTTCCCGATTAATCCTATTCCCGGTAAGGAACAGCTTCATAATCAGCTGTTAATGACACGTCCTGCATTTGGCGGTAACACCATCGCTACCATTGCCTGCCCTGATTTCCGTCCTCAGATGGCTACCGTTCGTCCCGGTGTTATGCAGAAGGCAGACAGAGAAGCTGGCAGAAAGGCAGAGGTTGTTGAGTACAATCCCGGATTTACTCCTGACAACAAGTATGTAGAAATCTTAAAGGTTGTCAAGGCAGTTTCAGATGTAGCTGATATCATGGATGCTAAGATTCTTGTATCCGGCGGACGTGGTGTAGGAAGCCCTGAAAACTTCAAGATTCTGGAAGACCTTGCAGAAGTACTTGGCGGAACCGTAAGCTGCTCTCGTGCAGTTGTAGATGCAGGCTGGAAGCCTAAGGATTTACAGGTTGGACAGACAGGTAAGACCGTTCGTCCCAACGTATATTTTGCAATCGGTATCTCCGGAGCAATCCAGCACGTTGCAGGTATGGAAGAATCCGATATCATCATCGCAATCAACAAGGATGAGACAGCTCCTATCTTCGAGGTAGCTGACTACGGTATTGTCGGTGATCTGAACAAGATTGTTCCTGCTTTGACAGAGAAGTTAAAAGCTGAATTGGCTAATAAGTAAGAAAGTGCAATATTATTAATGATGGTTGAGAAGCCGGCGAGAGTAGAAAACTCTTGCCGGCTTGTTTTGTTTGCAGTCAGCTATATATTGCCTTACACATTCTCTCCCGCTTATTATCAAGGTTGACTTCCTAACGAGCATTAGTTATATTTGAAGAATAATAACCGGACAAATCAGCATGTAAGATCCGCAGAGTCAGAAGGTCAGAAGATTTTGTACTAAGAATCGATATCATACAGGGCAAGAAGACGAGATAAGGGTATATAGAGCAGAAAATGATCATCTGTACCCTCGGGAGAAATTGCCGAGAGCATGGGAAGGGTATGCGAGTGCATAACAGGTTGCATATACCCTTACCGAAAGCTATAACTCGCGGCGAAAAGTGATTATGAAACACATCTATACCGAGTGACGTGCTTGCGAGGGTATATGGAAAGGAAAACGGCTGAAATACCCTCGGAAGCTGTAAAATACTGAAAGACGAGGGTATAGGAAAGAAAAATAAGCTTTTTTGCCCATAAATCGTACATGACAGTGAGAAAGAACAGATATTCTGATAAAAAGATAAATGATCAGACAGGATATGTGCAAACAGACGACACGGATTTTGAGATCTATTTTGGAGGTAATTGTTAAATGATTTTTTCCTATGATGTGGATAACTTTCCTCATATAAGGAGAGAAAAAACGGTCATTATTCAGAATGGTTTCTGAATTG
>JBJEMT010000047.1:0-7177 GCA_051879815.1 Suilimivivens sp.
TAGAATATAATATCCATATGCAGATATTCCGCTATATGGTCTATATCTGGGAGCGATATGAGCGGCAGATGGAGATGAAAGCACCGGGCTGCACAAAACGGAAAGATTTCTGTTATCCGCCTATTCTTCCAATCGTATATTATGAAGGAAAAGAGAAATGGACAGCGCCGAAGGAATTCAGAAATAAGATTGTTTTCGGAGAGGCATTCAGAGAATTTCTTCCCAACTTTTCTTATTATATGGTTCCTGTTCATGATTACAGCAATGAAACGCTGATCGAGCATGGAGACGAGATTTCCCTTGTGATGCTGATCAACAAGCTTCAAACTATCGAGGATGTGGAACAATTCCGAAATCTTCCGGCTGAAAAGGTAGACCGAATTTTAAAGGATACACCGGATTATCTGCTTGATATCATTGCAAATGTACTCCGCGCATTCCTTAGAAAAGAGAATGTGCCGGAGGATGAGACAGAAGCACTCGTCGGGAAAGTGAAGGAGAAGAAAATGGGAGAATTGTTTGCAAACATGGATAAGATGGATATACAGGCAGAGCGGAGAAAGACGGTAAAAGCACAGAAGGAAGCCAAAGAGGCAGAGAAAAGAGCGGAGGAGGCGCAAAAAAGGGCAGAAGAAGCACAGAGAAAAGCTGACGAGGAAAGCAAGAGGGCATACGAAACAGGAATAAAAGGAATCGTCAGGTCCTGTAAAAAGCTGAATGCGTCCAAAGAATTTGCAGTAACTCAAATTCTGGAAATGTATGCCGGTAGCCGGGACGAAGTTGAAAAGCTGGTAGATGATTACTGGAATGCATAAATAGTCTATAATTTGGATGATATAAAATAAAAGGGGCTGTCCGTGTGATGATATGCTCCTTTTTTATTTAGAATCATCAACCCTTGCAAAGCTCCTGCGCCAGAGCATCAATCTGAGCTAAACTCTCATCATTCAGTGCGGATCTGATGCATACGGAATTTTCGGTAAAAGTAATATCCTTGCTGTTTTCCAACATGGTTTTCATGGTTTTGGCAGCCATAGGTGCCCAGGTCCCGTTCTCTATGAATGCAACCGTGCGATTCTGGTAGTTTCTTTCTGTAAGGCTGTTTATGAATTCGCGCATATAGGGGAAAATACCTGTGTTGTAGGTGGTGGTGGCAAGCACCAGCTTTCCGTAGCGGAAGGCGTCCTCCACACATTCAGCCATATCCTCTCTGGCAAGATCGGCAACCACGACTTTGGGACAGCCTTTTTCACGCAACTTATCAGCTAGAATTTCCACAGCCTTTTTGGTGTTTCCGTAGACGGAGGTGTAGGCGATCATGATACCTTCTGTTTCAACGCCGTAGGATGACCAGATATAATAAAGATTTAAATAGTATTCCAGATTTTCGTTCAGCACAGGACCATGTAACGGACAGATAATCTGGATGTCCAGTGAGTTAGCCTTTTTCAGCAGATTCTGAACCTGTATGCCGTATTTTCCAACGATGCCAAAGTAATAGCGGCGGGCTTCGCATGCCCAGTCTTCCTCCACATCAAGTGCACCAAATTTGCCGAAGGCATCTGCGGAAAAGAGAATCTTATCAAAGCTGTCATAGGTGACGATGACTTCAGGCCAGTGGACCATGGGAGCGGCGACAAAGGATAAAGTGTGTTTTCCAAGAGAAAGAGTATCCCCTTCTTTAACAATCAGACGTCTGTCGGAGTAATCGGTATGAAAGAATTGCTTCATCATGTTAAATGCGGACAGGGAAGAAACAATTACAGCTTCCGGATATTCATTTATAAAGTTTGCAATATTGGCGGAGTGGTCCGGTTCCATGTGCTGTACAATCAGATAGTCCGGTTTTCTGCCATTTAAAACAGCTTTCAGATTTGCAAGCCATTCTTCGGCAAAATGGGCATCAACAGTGTCCATGACTGCAATTTTTTCATCCGTTATCACATAAGAGTTGTAGGCCATTCCGTTTTCTACAATATAATGCCCTTCAAACAGGTCGATATCATGGTCATTGACCCCTATGTATTTTATGTCATTTGTAATTACCATTTTGATAACTCCTTTTCTTATGCAGATTTTGCAGCAGTTTAAATTTTATATTTCTTGGTAGTCTGCTCTATACGAAGATTTTACCATATAGTCTTTCAATAGGATAGAGAAAATATGATATGGATTTTTTGCCTGTTTTGCTTTATAGTGAAAAGTGAAGCAAAAAGAGAAGGAGGCACATTTCATGCGCTATGAAATGAATGCGATTGTCGTATTGAATAAAGAGAAAGACAAGCTTCTTTTCTGTAAAAGAAGGAAAGAGCCCTTTAAGGGTCTTTATAATTTTGTGGGAGGAAAAATAAAATCAGGGGAAGATCATATGACTGCGGCTTACCGGGAACTCTGTGAAGAGACAGGCATCACGGAGCATGAGATAGAATTGATGCACTTTATGGATTTTACCTACTATACGGACGAGATCCTTCTGGAGATTTATGTTGGACGGTTGAACAGGAACTTTGAGGTGCACGGTGAGGAAAATGAACTGATCTGGCTGGATGAGAATCACAATTTCTTTGATAAGCAGGTGTTTGCCGGAAACGGAAATATCGGACATATTCTGGAGTGTATCAGGAAATATGAAACCCAAAAAAAGGTTTGTAATTAACATGAGAAACAGAAAATAAAGGAGAGATATATTATGAGAAGTGTGGATCAGAAGGAATTTTTAGGTGGTCAGGGGACAGTTCACTTTGACCATATACTGGAGGCGGAGGAAATGCATGGCATGAACAGAGTTTATGCGAAGGTAACTCTGCAAAAGGGCTGTTCTGTAGGTTATCACGTTCATAACGGTGACGGGGAAGATTATTATGTGATTAAGGGAACCGCTACCATTGACGATAACCACGAAAGAACGTTGACATTGAAAGAAGGGGAGCATTACTTTACACCCTCAGGCAAAGGCCACAGTCTTACCAATCTTCAAGATGAGGAACTGCAGGTGATGGCGCTGATCATTTATGATCATGAAAAACAGGCGTAAAGTCTTTAAAACTCATTGCCCTAACAGGCGTTTATGAAAGCCGGTTAAAGATTAATGCCAATTTATAGACAGAGGGCGCGGATACTAATAGGAGGAATTCGTTTTCCAAGGAAAACGGAAAATAAGCAGGAATGGGGAAAAAGAACAGGAATCAGACAGGAGCTTCTTGAAAGAAATACATCCATTTTTCAGGAATACCTGAAAGGATGCAGGATAGAGGAACTTGTCGATAAGTATTTCCTTTCCGAAAAGAGTATTCAGCGCATCATACATGAAATGAAAAAGACTGCGTGAGAAAAAGGACCGATACGAGAGTGTCGGTCCTTTGTTATGAGCATTCCCGGCGGAAAAAAACGCTGGTATTGTTTTTTGTTGATTACATAGCTTTTATGGTATTATTGATATTGACAGGTCATTACTTCTCCGAGGGAGTAAAGTAAATCCAGAAGAAACGAAAAACATTTGAAAAGGAGGCATACCATGAAGATCATAAAAACAATATGGTATTTCATATTAGGTTTATTTGGACTGTTTTGTGGTCTTGTTTTGGTATGCGCCTTTCGACCGGATATTACAGATGCAATTGCCGCATTTCTTTACCCGGATCAAAACAGCACCATAAAAGCGGAAATAACCAGTGCTCCAGAAAATGATTTTATTTTTGGCATGAGTGAAGATAATGAGAACGCTGATGTAGAAGCGAACAACGCAGGAGAGACTGACTTCAATTCGGAAAGCAATGAAAATTGGGAGAAAGGAAGTACTGAATCAGATCACGAAGGGATTAATGAAAACATCACATCCGATTATCTGATACCCGATCAGTCAGAGATGGTAATACCGGAAAATGTATCAGGAAGAAACGGATATCAACAGATACAGGATGAGCAGGAGCAGATAGATGAGGAAACCGCAGGACAATTGCAGCACCGGCTGGATACAGGATATACCGGTGATGGACTGGACTTTGATGCGCTTTATTATCCTTATTATGCCATGCTGGATGAAAAAGGGAAGCATGTGTATCGTCAGATCTATGCAAATGCAAATGAATTATATTCTGTATTTGCTCCGGTGGAAGGGGTAACGGCAGAAGAACTGAAAAACATTTTTGCATCTGTTTTTAACGATCATCCGGAGCTTTTCTGGATGAAAACGGCATATACAGGTAAGTATGTAAGGAGCGGTCAATGTGTGGAGATCGACTTGGAATTCAACCGTACTGCACAGAATTTGGAAGATGCAAAAGCTTACTTTAATGAAAATGCGGATCAGATTCTTACAGGAGCACAGAATCTTGCGAGCGATTATGAGAAGGAAAAATTTGTACATGATGCCCTGATCGATAAGATTTCTTATGATCCGGGAGCCGAAATGAACCAGAGCGCCTACAGCGCGCTGGTAAATGGACAAACGATATGCGCCGGCTATGCAAGGGCTTTCCAGTATCTGCTTCAGCAGCTTAAGATTCCCTGTTATTATTGTACCGGATATGCCGGCGAGAGCCATGCATGGAATATCGTTGCATTAGATGACGGCTATTACAATGTGGATGCTGCCTGGGATGATACCGGCAGCGGAACACACGACTATTTCAATAAAACGGATGCTGACTATGCAAGTAATCATATCCGTAAAGAGCTGTCTGTATATCTGCCTTCGTGCAATGGGCAGGCATACCGGAATTTGGAGTAGGCAGCCCCGGAAAACAGTAAAAAGGAAACTGTGGCAAAAGAGGATGTAAAAGAAGACAGTTGGGAGAAAGAGCCGGAAGCTGCACAGGACCAGCCGGAATCAAAGCCGGAAACAGAGCCGGAATCGGAAGATAAGCGGGAAGAAACAGAGGAGGAACAGGCGGTAGCAGAGAATACGGATAAAGTGCTGGATGTGCTAAAGGAAAGAAATATAAAGACAACCTTTTTTGTCATTGGGGAATATGTGAGAAAACATCCGGAAACAGCAAGACGTATTGTGGCAGAAGGACACACCATAGGGATTCATTGTGATGTGCACGATTACGGTACTCTCTATGCCAGCGTGGACAGCTGCATAGCAGATAATATAAAATAGAACCTCTTACGGAGAATGTGACGCCGATACAGTTTACTCTATCGTGCTGTCAGAAAGAATGGAAATAAAATCTGAAATATGGTATATTTATAATTACTATAAAAATACCGGAGGTTTCAGATGAAAAAATTTTTAAAGGAATTTAAGGAATTTGCCCTTCGCGGCAACGTCATGGATATGGCGGTAGGTATTATTATCGGAGGTGCTTTTTCGGGAATTGTGACATCTCTTACCGATAATTTTATTAATCCTGTTATCAATGTCATTATGGGAAATGCATCATACACCAGGGCAGATGTTATCGGATTTGGTTCTGCTTTCCTGTCATCTGTGGTGAATTTCATTATCATGGCATTTATTTTATTCTGCCTGATCAAGGGAATTAATAAGCTGATAAGTGTTGGCAAAAAGAAAGAAGAGCCAAAAGCACCTGTAACAAAAATCTGCCCCTACTGTAAGAGTGAGATTCCTATTGATGCAGTGAGGTGTGCGCATTGTACTTCTGAACTGACAGAATAAAGAGAACGATGCCGAATCTGATGACATCAAACGGATTGACGATAAATTTGTGTGTAAGGGAATTTGCAATATGCAGAAAATATTCAGAAAATATACGGTTTTCATTATGACAGCCGCCATATTTTCCATATTGATCATTAACTTTATTGTTACGATATACTGGTTTCAGCGGCAGCAGTTCAATTCTTTTAATAACAAGATCAATCAGGTGATCCATACCATGGAGAACAGACCGGAGAATTCCTTTCTATTCTGGAGAGTGAAGATGAAAATGCCTATGTGATTCAGGAGGCTCAGCCCAATACGGCAGAAGGCAAGATCATGAAGTACGTAGGTGTTGCCAGAAAAGGAGAAAAAGGGATTGTCCAGGTAGGGCTTGAGCCGGTGCGTCAGCTGGAAGCTCAGGAGAAAAATACTTATGAGTATATTTTTTCCAGATTCCCTACAGAGGAAGGGGAAGAAATTTTTGCGATTCAGTTTGATACCAATGAGGTGCTTGGTCATTCCGGCAATGTGACAGAGGAAGATCTGCAAAAATATTATCAGGAGGAAAGACTTTCGGGCTGTGAAAACGGCAGCTATATGAAAATGAGCGAAACGGGCCGCCGCTGTTACGTTGTCACAAGGCAATATGATAATGTGCTGATTGGTGCATTGGTACCCACCAACGTCATGTTTACCAACTTATGGGTCAATCTGGTAACCGCAGTCCTTTACCTGATGGTGGTGGAAGTGATTTTGATTATTCTTCTGGACTATCTTGTAAGGTGGAAAGTGGTGAATGGCATTCATGGCATCCTTGAAAAGCTTACCGATATCACCAACGGAAATATGGATACCACAGTGGAAGTGGGAGGAAATCCGGAATTTGAAAAGTTAAGCAGCGGGATCAATGTCATGGTGAAAAGCATTGTAAATACCTCCGACCGGATTTCCAAGATTATAGAAATGAGTGAAATTCCGCTTGCAGCGTTTGAATATCAGAGTGATATGAAGTGTGTGTTTGTCACTTCAGGTCTTGGCGGACTGATTAATCTGACATCAGAGGAGATGAACAGGCTATGTGCAAATCCGGAGCTGTTTTATGCAAAAATCCAGACAATAATGCAGACCTCCATAGAAAATGAAAAGGACATTTTCCAGATTGCCGGGCAGAGATATATCCGTATCCATCTTTCCACAGAGAACGGCGGATATCTTGGCGTTATCACGGATGTTACAGGAGATGTGCTTGAAAAACAGAGGATACAATATGAAAATAATCATGACCAGCTGACAGGGCTGCTCCGATACCGGTATTTTAAGAAGCAGATTCCGGAAATTCTGGAAAACGGAAAGGAAACAGGAATCTGTGCCTGTGTTATGATGGATCTTGATAATTTTAAATCCATTAATGATACATATGGTCATGATGTGGGGGACAAATATCTGATCGCTTTTGCAGAGATGATGTGTAAATTGCCGGAAGAACACTGTCTGCCGTCAAGGCGTTCCGGTGATGAGTTCTGTATTTTTATATATGATTTTGAGACAAGGAAAGAAATACTCTCTGTT
>JBJEMT010000048.1:0-7164 GCA_051879815.1 Suilimivivens sp.
GCACTGTAGCTTCCAATCAGATTACTTGTGTATCTTGTGTTTTCCTTCAAAAGCTCCATATTGAAATCATAGTGTTCTGAGCCTTCCCCATCTGGAAGATCATTTTTCCAGGAACCTGTATACTGGTGATAAGTATATAAATCTGTTGTACTTGGCGTCTCATGCACATGATAATGAATCCATGTACCTTTCCCGCTTCTCACACCATTTTCCCATGAACCGTAGTAATATTGATTATCTGCATAAACGGCGATACCTGTTCCGTTCGGCTGTCCGTTTCCATCCTTCTCACCATAATAATAGAAATCCTTTGTTCCTCTCAGCTTCCAGCTCATTGCTCTGAATCTGTCAAGTCCTGCAAGATCATCAAGAGCTTTCTGATTATTATCTTCCCAATAGGTCATCATTTCCTTCAGCTGTTCATCTTTATTGAATTCAATTTTATCATAATCCACCTTTCCCTTCTGCATAATCTCCTGATAAGGTGTTGGAGTTGCATCTGCTCCTTTTAACAGCTCTGCGGAGGATGAACTATCTGTTTTTGTCTCTTCAGAGGACACAGATGATTCAGAGATCACATTTGAGGAATTTGCTTCAGAAGAATCTGCATTTGTCAGTTCAGACCGATTTTCGTCAGCATATTCTTTTATGCTCTCTTGCAAATCCTGATTCACATTCTTAGCATCGTTGCTTTTAACGAAATTAACAATCAAGATAACAAGAAGGATAATAATGATCAGCACAAAGGGAATAACTGTAACAATTATTTTTGCTTTTTCTTCATCAAAATTCTTTTTCATATACTCTTCATACCCCATTTATTTTAACAGTATATTTATCCGAAAAACCATTCCGTCTTTCAGGACGCTTATACTATAATTAATCTTTTTTAAATTCAGACATAAAAATCATTAATTCTTTCTTAAAATTCATACCTTTTTATAGAAGCCGTGCCGGAACATAGTTCCGGCACTTTTCACACACATTAACTAAAGTATTGTATTATTTATTTTTCAGATATTCATCAATGCCCTTTGCGCCGGCTTTTCCGGCACCCATGGCAAGAATAACTGTAGCGGCCCCCGTAACGGCATCACCACCGGCATATACGCCTTCTTTCGTGGTCTTACCAAATTCTTCATCTGCTACGATACATTTCCACTTATTAACCTCAAGTCCTTCTGTTGTTGAAGAGATCAGCGGATTAGGAGAAGTACCAAGTGACATGATTACAGTATCCACATCAATCGTAAATTCAGAACCGGGTACTTCCACCGGACGTCTTCTTCCTGATTCATCAGGTTCCCCAAGTTCCATTCTGATACATTTAATGCCCTGTACCCATCCTTTCTCATCCTCAAGAATTTCAACCGGATTGGTAAGCAGATCAAAAATAATTCCTTCTTCCTTTGCATGGTGTACTTCTTCCACTCTTGCCGGTAACTCTTCTTCACTTCTTCTGTATACGATATGCACCTCAGCACCGAGACGCAGCGCTGTTCTTGCAGCATCCATAGCAACATTACCACCGCCTACAACAGCTACTTTCTTACCTCTCATAATAGGCGTTGCGGAATTTTCATCAAAAGCCTTCATCAAATTGCTTCTGGTAAGGTATTCATTGGCTGAAAAGACTCCGTTTGCCTGTTCTCCAGGAATACCCATAAACTTGGGAAGTCCTGCACCGGAACCGATAAATACGGCATCAAATCCTTCTTCGTTTAGCAGTTCATCAATGGTAACAGACTTACCGATGACCACATTGGTTTCAATCTTTACACCAAGGGATTTTACGTTTTCAATTTCTTTTGCTACAACTTTGGTCTTAGGAAGTCTGAATTCAGGAATACCATATACCAGTACACCGCCTGCTTCATGAAGCGCTTCAAAAATAGTTACATCATATCCCATCTTGGCAAGGTCACCCGCACAGGTGAGACCCGCAGGACCGGAACCGATAACGGCAACCTTTTTTCCATTCTTATCCTTGGCTCCCTGAGGCTTGATTCCTTTCTCGGAGGCCCAGTCAGCTACAAAGCGTTCCAGCTTGCCAATGGAAATAGGTTCACCCTTAATACCTCTGATACATTTGCCTTCACACTGGCTTTCCTGAGGACATACACGTCCACATACAGCAGGAAGTGCTGAGGATTCACTGATTACCTGGTACGCAGCCTCTACATCTCCTTCTTTTACTTTTTCAATAAATCCGGGAATATTGATAGATACCGGACAGCCTATAATACACTGTGCATTTTTACAATTAATACATCTGGAAGCTTCTTCCATTGCCTCATCTTTATTATAGCCTAAACATACTTCTTCAAAGTTTGTTGCTCTTACTTTTGCATCCTGCTCTCTTACAGGTGTCTTCTTTAATACATCCATTAGTTATCACCTCCGCAATTTCCGCATCCGCCATGGTGAGTATCGCCCTCTTTTACAGCAAGGAAAGCTCTCCCCTCAGCGGTTTTATAAATCTGCTGACGCTGCATTGCCTCATCAAAGTTAACCTGGTGTCCATCAAATTCAGGACCATCTACACAGGCAAATTTAACCTTTCCGCCAACAGATACACGGCAGGCACCACACATGCCTGTACCGTCAACCATAATAGGATTCAGGCTGACAACAGTAGGAATATTAAGTTCCTTTGTAAGCTTGCAGACAAATTTCATCATGATCATGGGACCGATGGCGATACACACATCATATTTATTCCCTTCATTTACAAGGTCAGTAATGGTCTGTGTTACCATTCCGCTTCGACCATAGGAACCATCATCGGTGGTTACATAAAGATTACCTGCAACTGCCTCCATTTCCTTTTCAAGGATCAGGATACTCTTTGTCTTGGCACCTACGATTACATCAGCATCAATTCCTCTCTCATGGAGCCATTTCACCTGAGGATAGACAGGTGCTGTACCTACACCGCCTGCCACAAATAAGATTTTCTTTTTCTTTAATTCCTCAATATCCTCCTTTACAAGGTCTGAGGGACAGCCAAGAGGTCCTACAAAATCGTGAAAAGCATCTCCGGCTTTCAAATGGGACATAATCTCCGTTCCTGCTCCAACAACCTGGAACACAATGGTCACTGTGCCATTTTCTCTGTCATAATCACAGATTGTAAGTGGAATTCTTTCGGACTTTTCATCTGTTCTTACAATAACAAACTGTCCGGGGTTACAGGCCTTCGCCACTCTTTTTGCCTCCACCACCATATAAAAGATGTTGGGGGTAAGTTCTTTTACTTCTAAAATCTTGTACATCTTGATTCCCTTTCTCATTTTATTTTAAAATGTTTTTGACTTTAATTAGAATCAGACAGTGAAATCAGCCCCATCTGCCCCTGTTCATCATAAATAAGACGATTAGGACTTCCTGTATAAACATCTACAGCATACAATCTTTCTTCTTTTACTTCACTGCCATTCGTATCTGCATAATACTCATTTAATATATAATAATAGCTTTCACCTATTTGTTCAATAGAATGATATCTGAAAATATATCTTCCTGACTCTCCGGGCGCATGTCCCTGTGTATCAATCAATACCTTTCTTTGTATCAAAGCATTTATTACATTAGAAATTGCCATATTAACCGTTATACTGGTATTCAGTGCAAATTCATAACTTCTGCTTGCAATTTCACTTTTTACTCCCTCATCAGAAATGATCACAAATTTATAATTGCTTCTTCCAAGCGGCATTTCAATCGGCTCTGTGTACTGCAGACTGTAAATATCCGGATCCGACCTGTCTGTGGTATAGTAAACAGTTCCATTTTCCGGAATCGTCACTTCAATTAATGTGGGCACTTCATATTTGCCGCTCTCCGGTAAAACAAGCGGAGCTTCAGGCACCGTCAGGTTAATTTCATACCAGTTTCTTACCACCTCACTCTTAATCCCATAATCATTAATAAATACTGCATTTACCTGATATCTGCCTGATTCCAGAGGAATAGGGGAAGTATATGCCGTACTCTTCTTTGTCGGTGTGCTTCCATCCAATGTATAATAAATTGCGCCTGTCGTATTGGCACTTAGCCTTAAATAAATCACTTCATCATAGCTTCCGCTTTCATAACTGTACTCCGGCAGCAGCGCCAGATAACGCTGAAATGCTGTAAGAATGGATTCTTCATCACAATTTGACAGCAATTGATTTATTTCCTCGTATCTTCCCTGCTCATCATAAATATAGATTATGCCTTCGTATACTTTTTCAATATCTTCTTCGTTAAGCGTTCCCCTTTCTATCAGATCCTTCAGAATCTTTACTGCCTGTTCTTTTTCTCCAAGCTGATAATAATAATCTGATTGCAGAAGGATGATATCCGAATTATCCGGGTCACTTTTTATTGCTTTGTCAAGAAGTTTTATTGCCTCTTCATATTTTCCCTGCTTTGCATATTCTCTGGCATTATTCATCTGGTAGGAAACAGAATTATTATAATACATCAATAAAACCGCTATCACAGCCATAAATAAAACTGCAATTAATGTCACTATTTTAACTGTAAGCCAGTTTTTCCCCTGATCCTCCTTAAAAAACTCATCTACCTCATCCGGTAACTGCTCATGTTCCTTCTTTGGTTCTTTATTCTCTATTTCTTCCGCAACAGTTGAAAGAGTCTCCGTTATGCTGTTTTCTATTTCAGGCTCAAAATCAGGAACAATCCTGATCTCCATTCCACATTTTTCGCAGTATAGGTGTTCCGCCTGTATCTCTTTTCCACAATTGGGACATTTCATACGTGCTCACTCCATGATATATTAAAATAACTATTTTTGAATCTCCACGGATTCCAGACAATTACTGAGAAGCATAGCAATTGTCATAGGCCCCACACCTCCCGGAACGGGTGTAATCGCACTGCAGACAGGTGCCACATCATCAAAATCCACATCTCCGCAAAGCTTATTATTTTCATCTCTGTTAATGCCTACATCAATAACTACAGCACCTTCTTTAACAAAATCCTTCGTAACCATTTTAGGTCTGCCAATGGCCACAATCAGAATATCTGCTCTCTTTGTTACTTCCATCAGATTTGCCGTTTTGGAATGGGCAATGGTCACTGTGGCATTTTCTCTCAACATCAGAAGTGACATAGGCTTGCCAACAATATTACTCCTTCCTAAAATAACACATTCCTTACCTGCAATTTCCACTCCGGAACGTTTTAAAAGCTGAATGATACCTGCCGGTGTACAGGAAACAAATCCGGGTTGTCCTATGCACAATGACCCTACACTCTGTGGATGAAAACCATCCACGTCCTTTCTTGGGTCAATTGCTTTGATTACCTTATCCTCATCAATATGGGAAGGCAAAGGAAGCTGTACCAGAATTCCATTCACATCTTTTCTCTCATTCAATTTCTGGATCAGGGAAAGCAGTTCTTCTTCCGTAGTTTCCTCTGGAAGTTCATAGGAAAGAGAACCGATTCCAATATATTCACAGCCCTTCTTTTTATTATTTACATAGACTGTAGATGCCGGATTATTTCCAACCTGAATCACCGCAAGAGTAACAGAAACGCCTGCCGCCTTCAGTTTGGCCGCTTTTTCCTTTAATTCATTCTTTATCTGTAGCGAAATTGCTTTTCCGTCAATAATCTGAGCCATAAAAACCTCCTTTAGAATAAACCGGTAATTACACCATCTTCATTTACATCAATATTAAATGCTGCTGGGTTTTTAGGGAGCCCCGGCATCGTCATTACAGTTCCTGTAAGTACAACGACAAAACCTGCTCCAGCAGAAACATATGCTTCTCTTACATTAATAGAAAAACCGGATGGCCGTCCAAGAAGAGCTGGATCATCAGAAAGAGAATATTGTGTTTTTGCCATACATACAGGAAGTTTTCCAAATCCAAGTTCTTCCAGCTTCTTCAGCTGTTTTTCCGCAGCAGATGCATAAATCACTCCATCCGCTCCATAAATTTCCTTTGCAATTTTCTCTATTTTTTCCTTCAATGAAAGCTCATCCTCATAAAGAACCTCAAAATGGCTTTCCTTCTTTTCCAGAGTATCAAGGACTTTCTCCGCCAGTGCAATTCCGCCTTCGCCGCCTTTTTCCCAAACCTCGGAAATGGCAAACTCACAGTTTCTTTCCTCGCAGAACGTCCTGACAAAATGAATCTCATTTTCTGTATCTGTAATAAAGCTGTTCAGCGTTACGACTACAGGTACACCGAACTTCTGAAGATTTTCGATATGCTTTTCAAGGTTTACAATACCCTTCTCAAGAGCCGCCATGTTTTCCCTGCTTAAGTCTGCTTTTGCCACACCACCATTATATTTCAATGCTCTTATGGTGGCAACAAGTACTACTGCATCAGGTTTCAGCCCTGACATACGGCATTTGATATCCATAAATTTTTCCGCGCCAAGATCTGCACCGAATCCTGCTTCCGTAATGACATAATCAGCCATTTTCAGTGCAGTTTTTGTAGCTCTGACAGAATTACAGCCATGAGCAATATTGGCAAAAGGGCCACCATGTACAATAGCCGGTGTATGCTCCAGGGTCTGGATCAGATTAGGCTTTAAAGCATCCTTTAAAAGTGCTGCCATTGCTCCGACTGCTTTCAAATCCGCTGCCGTTACGGGTTCTCCCTGATAGTTGTAGGCTACTACCATTCTTCCAAGACGTTCCTTTAAGTCCTTCATATCATCCGCAAGGCAAAGCACAGCCATGATTTCGGAAGCCACAGTAATCACAAAATGATCTTCTCTTACCACGCCGTCTGCCTTGGCACCCAGTCCGACCACAATATTTCTGAGCACCCTGTCATTCATATCAAGGCATCGTTTCCATACCACACTCCTTGTATCAATGTTCAGTTCATTCCCCTGTTGAATATGATTATCCAGCATAGCAGCCAAAAGATTATTGGCAGATGTTATAGCATGAAAATCACCGGTAAAATGAAGATTTAAATCTTCCATGGGAACGACCTGGGCGTAGCCTCCGCCGGCAGCACCGCCTTTTACTCCGAAACAGGGGCCAAGGGAAGGCTCTCTTAAAGCAATCACTGCCTTTTTGCCAAGCTTGCCGAATGCCTGTCCAAGACCAACACTGGTAGTTGTTTTTCCTTCTCCTGCAGGAGTAGGATTGATGGCTGTTACCAAAATCAGTTTACC
>JBJEMT010000049.1:0-1879 GCA_051879815.1 Suilimivivens sp.
GGTGCTCTGTGCAGTAATCGATTGCATCGTTCAGTGCCGCTTTCCTGTCAGCCTTCTCTGCCACAAACTGCTTTGTCATTTCCACAAACTCGGCATATTCCTCAAGGATCTTACATTGTTCCATCAATTTTAAATTGTGACCGTAATTGATATTCAATACCCTTACCGTCAATTCCACATCAGCCTTTTGGTCTTTATTCTCAAAAGCTTCTGAAAGCCTTAGGGTCTGTTCCTCCGGCACTTCTTTATCTCCGTTGTAAAACACAACACAGTGCGGCGTCGGAAGCATGATCTGCCTGGAACCGTACAGGCTTTGCGGTACTTTCTCAATAATCCCCTGATACTCCTGTGCCAGATAGATCAGAAAACGCACAGGCAGGTTAGGGTTAACCGTGCTCTGATGCTCATAAAGGTTTAAGACCCCGGCTAGAATGAACGCCAGATCATTTTTCATCACCACATAAACAGCGCTTTCAATCGTTACCACCTGTAACATGGATGAATCCTTATAGTCTGTTCCGTTCAGTGCATTGTAAAGCTGTAAAAGTGCTTCCCTGTCCTTTTCAAACAGGAACCGGAAAAGCCTGTCCTTGACCTGCCTGTGAACCTTATTTCGTCTTCTTCCATGCCGGTTATCCCAAAAGTTCCTCAAGTCATTCTTCATATAGTATCCTCCCTGTATTCCGGCAGGATACGAAAGCCTTTTATCAGCTTTTCAGTTCCTGCCATATTATTTAGTAAAAGAAAAATCTGGCAGAAACTGCCCGGATGTGCGAGATGCACGCTATTTTGATTTTTTTCTGATGAATATATCATGCAAAAATACTTTATTCCTGTCAATGAAATTTAATCAGGATTTTTGTCCACTATGTTTTAAAAATTTTCCACATTAATTTCATAATGTAAAATTTTATCCCATACAATATTTTTCTGCCATCTGTATAAATTCATCGGCTACCGCAACCTGACGTTCGGACTCTTCCCGACTGGCAATATAGAAATCATCATAATCACTTGCATGGCGTATTTCTTCTGCTTCACCAATTTTTCTTCCAATCTCTCTTGGAAAAATCTCGGTTTTCACATAGTTTTTATTAAAGTTTGCGATTGCTTCCTTATGGCGTTTAAAAGCGTTTCCATCTAACGCATGGACAGCATTTATCGCATGAAAGATAGCATAATAGGCTCGGTTATTCGCACCCTTATATTCCTCTGCCGCCAATAAAATTCTTGCTGCCTTTAAATCATCTTTGGCTGTCTGTATCCTGTATAAAACAAGATCCTTTCTCGTACCTGTATCTTCTCTAGGCTGCTTCATACAAAACCACCCCTTCTTTATGGATATTGGAATAAAACGGATAATTTGCAATCCATTTTTCAAAATGAGCCTCGCTCTTAGCGATCGGCTTTATATCAAGGTCATTATCCAGATTAAAATCATAGGTCATATAAGAAAGCTTCTGGCTATATGCCTTTAAATCAAGATCGGACATATCAAGCAGTATCATAATATCTACATCTGAATCCGGTCTGAAATCTCCTCTTGCATAAGAGCCATACAAAATCACTTTTTGTAAATGCGAACCATATATTTTCTTAATTTCCGAAATGTATTGTTCTATCAAACTTTGCATTGTCTGCGGCATAGCCATACCTCCCTTCTGTTCTTCCTTAAAACTACATACTTTTTCAATTACATTATATTCTCTAATACCTGTTTTTACAATCCTCTGTATATTCCCTTTCTCCCCTGCCTCTACAAACCATACTCCTTAAACAGCAAATTCCGATATTTCGTATCCTCCATGGCTTTCAGGAAATCATCGATACGGTTATCGGCTTTCAGCTTTTTATATAATTCATTTATTCTTTGTTCGCC
>JBJEMT010000050.1:0-7035 GCA_051879815.1 Suilimivivens sp.
TATTCGTGTTTATCGTGTATAATCATTTAGGGAATGCGAAACCTACGATAAATATTTTAAACTAAGGACAAATATGGCGCGCTATTAAGGAAAAATCTTGTTTGTTGTTTGATTTATGGTCTTGTTTGTGATACGATTACCTTAAAGTTAGGACAAGAATGACGAAAGTTTGAGGAATTCACATGGTACGCAGGGACTCACCCATGCCCAGAAAACACAAAACCGCTGCAACTTCCAGCCTGTCCGGGGATGGAAATTGCAGCGATTTTCGTGAATGCCATAAAATAAATCCCGATTTTATCTCATAGCATCCTTCATGGATTTAACGTACTCACCTACGTACTTAGGCGCTTCTTTGCCGTACTTTTCAAGCAGCTTTATAATCGCTGAACCTACGATAGCACCGTCAGAAATATCCGCCATTTTCTTTGCTTGCTCCGGTGTGGAAATACCGAACCCAATGGCGCAAGGCACATCGGTGTTTTCTCTTACCCCCTTGACAATCGCAGCAAGGTCTGTCTTGATCTCGCTTCTCGTACCCGTCACACCGAGACTGGAAACGATATATAAGAAACCTTCCGCTTCTTTTGCGATCATGGCAATCCGATTTTCTGATGTCGGCGCAATCAGTGACACCAAATCCACACCGTACCTGTGACAGAGCGGCAAGAATTCTTCTTTTTCTTCAAAGGGAAGATCGGGCAGGATAAGTCCGTCAATGCCAATGTCTTTACAGGCAGAGATAAAGCGTTCTGCATCGTAAGAAAACACAACATTCGCATACGTCATAAAGACCATCGGAACAGTTATATCCCTGCGCAGTTCCTTGACAAAGGCGAAAATTTGATCTGTGGTCGTACCGCCGCGCAGAGCACGAAGGTTGGCTGCCTGTATAACGGGACCTTCGGCGGTGGGATCGGAAAACGGAATGCCAAGTTCAATAAGGTCTGCACCGTTTTCTGCGGCGGCATGGACGGCGGCAGCGGTAGTTTCCAGATCAGGGTCGCCGCAAGTAATAAAGGCGATGAACGCTTTTCCGTTTTCAAACGCTTTTTTGATATTACTCATGGATATCCTCCCCTCTGTAGCGGGCGATGGCGGCACAGTCCTTATCGCCTCTGCCGGATATGGTGATTACGATGATTTTGTCTTTCTCCATTGCCGGTGCAATCTTCATTGCGTGGGCAACAGCGTGCGCCGATTCGATAGCGGGGATGATACCTTCGGTCTTTGCCAGATATTCAAATGCGTTTACCGCTTCATCATCCGTGACAGGTACATATTCCGCTCTGCCGATGTCGTGAAGATATGCGTGTTCCGGTCCTACACCGGGATAGTCAAGACCTGCAGAGATAGAATAAACGGGAGCGATCTGACCGTATTCATCCTGGCAGAAATAAGACTTCATGCCGTGGAAAATTCCTACCCTGCCAGTGTTGACAGTAGCAGCAGTCTCAAAGGTATCAATGCCTCTGCCTGCCGCTTCACAACCAATCAATCGAACATCTTCGTTCCCGATAAAGTGATAGAAGCTGCCGATCGCATTCGAGCCGCCGCCAACACAAGCGATGACCGCATCGGGCAGCCTGCCTTCTTTTTCCATGATCTGCTCTTTGATTTCCTTGGAAATAACCGCTTGAAAATCACGGACGATGGTTGGGAATGGATGGGGCCCCATGACGGAACCAAGGCAATAATGGGTATCGCTGATTCTGGAAGTCCACTCACGCATCGCTTCGGATACAGCGTCCTTCAATGTGGCCGTGCCGGTTTTTACAGGGATGACCTCTGCACCGAGCAACCGCATACGATACACATTCAGTGCCTGACGAATGGTATCTTCTTCGCCCATAAAGACCACACATTCCATACCCATCAAAGCGGCGGCGGTCGCTGTGGCTACACCGTGCTGACCGGCACCCGTTTCGGCAATCAGACGAGTTTTACCCATCTTTTTTGCAAGAAGTGCCTGACCGAGTACATTGTTGATCTTATGTGCTCCGGTGTGGTTCAGATCCTCACGTTTGAGGTAAATTTTCGCACCGCCGAGATCTTGCGTCATTTTCCTGGCGAAGTATAGCCTTGACGGTCTGCCTGCATATTCATTAAAAAGCTCGGTAAGCTCTCTGTTGAATTCGGGATCGTTTTTATAGTGATGATACGCTTCTTCCAGTTCAATCACAGCATTCATCAACGTTTCGGGAATGTACTGGCCGCCGTGAATACCGAAGCGTCCGTTTTGGTTCGTCATACTCCATCTTCCTTTCTGACAGCAGCAACAAACGCAGCCATTTTTGCTTTATCTTTCCTTCCATCGCTTTCAATTCCTGAGCTGATATCAACCGCAAAAGGATGGAGCAATTTTATCGCATGATCTGCATTGTCAACTCTGAGCCCTCCGGCAAGGAAATATGGTCTCTTTATGTTCTGTATCAAATTCCAGTCAAATACCGTCCCCGTACCTGCACCGGAATCAAGCAGAACATACTCAGCGGTGCAGGCTTCGGCATCTGCAATGTCTTTTGCCGTTTCTATCCGAAAAGCCTTGATGATTGGTTTATCGGTAAGCTTTCGCAGCTGCTTCATATAGTTCTCGTCTTCGCTGCCGTGCAGTTGCGCGATGTCAATCACACCTTTGTTCAAAAGGCAAGCAACTCGTTCAGGAATTTCATTTACAAACACGCCAACCGCTTGAATTTCGGGAACAAGCAGTTGTTTCAGCTCCTTTGCTTTTTCAGGTGTAACATATCTTTTGCTCTTTCCGGCGAATACGAATCCAATGTATTCGGGCTTCAGTTCGTTTGCGGCTTCAATATCACAGGGGCGGGAAAGACCGCAGAGCTTGATTTTTGTCATGACACACCCCGCAGTTCATCGAGCTTGGCTTTTTTGTCGGGTGCCCTCATAAGGGTTTCTCCGATCAAAACAGCATCCGCACCAATCTCACGGAGCTTTGCTACATCATCAGCACCGTTCACTCCGCTTTCGGAAACAAACAGCACATCACGGGGAATCAGCTCTCTGAGTCTGCGGCTATTATCGGTATCTACGGAAAAATCTCTGAGGTTTCGGTTGTTGACCCCGATGACACGTGCTCCGGCACGAAGCGCCATTGTTGCTTCCCTTTCATCATGTGCCTCTACGAGAGAGGAAAGCCCAAGCTCGTCGCAAACGCTGATATATTCTTTGATCTGTCCCTGGCTCAGGATAGAACAGATCAGCAACACCGCCGATGCGCCCAGCACTTTTGCCTCATAAATCATATACGCATCCACCGTAAAGTCCTTACGCAGACACGGGATGGAAACAGAGCTTGTGATCTCTTTCAGGTATGCATCGCTGCCGAGAAACCACTTCGGTTCGGTCAATACGGAAATACAGTCTGCACCTGCCGCCTCGTAATTTTTCGCGATTTGCAGATACGGAAAATCGGGAGCAATTATTCCTTTGGAAGGGGATGCTTTCTTGCATTCGCAGATAAAGGCGATCCCCGGCTTTTTAAGCGCGTTTTCAAAAGCAAAGTTACTTTTTGGAAGGGATAAGGCTTGGCGCTTGATTTCTTCAAGCGGTATTTTCTTCTTCGCTTGCCGGGTACGCTCTCGGGCGTAAGCGGCAAGCTGGTCCAGGATCGTCATCCCTCTGCCTCCGGACGGTTACTGACCTCGATGAATCTATGGAGTGTTTCGAGTGCCTTGCCGGAATCAATAAGCTCTGCAGCAAGTGCAATACCGTCCTTCATGCTGTCTGCCTTTCCGCCGATATACAGCGCCGCACCGGCGTTCATCAAAACGGCATTTCTCTTATGACCTTTTTCGCCCTTTAAGATGGCAAGCGTAATTTCAGCGTTTTCTTCCGGTGTACCGCCGACAAGGTCTGCCTTGGTACAACGTTCCAAGCCAAATTCCTCGGGAGAAATGACATAGGATCTGAACCAGCCGTCCTGAAATTCGCAAACGGTAGTCGGTGAACTCACAGAGATTTCATCCAGCTTATCCTGCCCGTACACCACCATACCGCGCTTGACACCGAGGTTGATAAGCACTTGTGCCAACGGCTCTACAAGGTATTCGTCATATACGCCCAAAAGCTGCAAATTCGGACTCCCGGGATTGGTAAGGGGACCTAAAATATTAAATACGGTGCGGAAACCGAGTTCCTTGCGGATGGCGCCTACATATTTCATAGAGGTGTGGTATTTCTGTGCGAAGAAGAAGCACATACCAACTTCGTTCAGAAGTTCAATACATCTTTTGGGACTCTGCTGAATGTTCACACCGAGCGCCTCCAGGCAGTCCGCCGTGCCGCATTTGGAAGACGCCGCACGGTTGCCGTGCTTTGCTACTTTCATACCGCCTGCCGCTGCTACAAGGGCGGAGGTGGTGGAAATATTGAAGCTGTGCGCGCCGTCGCCGCCTGTACCGACGATTTCAAAGATCTCCATACCGGTTTCCACTTTGATGGCGTGCGCTCTCATGGCAGCGGCACAACCGGCAATTTCGTCCGTAGTCTCAGCTCTGGCACTTTTCGTGGAGAGCGCAGCGAGAAAAGCGGCATTCTGTGTGGGGGTGGTCTCACCGCTCATGATTTCATTCATAACGGTATATGCCTCATCATAGGTGAGGTCTTCTTTATTTACGATCTTTACAATGGCTTCTTTAATCATGGCTCATATCTCCTTTATAAAATTTCTAAGTATCTGCTTTCCATCCGGTGTCAGAATGGATTCCGGATGGAATTGTACGCCGTAGATGGGATACGCTTGGTGCTGCACTGCCATAACCTCGCCGTCAGTGGTGAGCGCGGTTATTTTTAATTCTTCAGGGATGGTACCGGCATCCGCCGCAAGGGAGTGATAGCGTGCAACGGGAGCGATTTCGGGACAGCCTCTAAACAGCGGGCAATCTGTGTCAAATTTCACATCCGACTGCTTTCCGTGCATCATTTTCTTTGCGTAGGTAACGGTTGCACCGAAAGCGGCGCATATCGCCTGATGGCCGAGGCAGACACCGAGAATCGGAATGTCTCTGCCGAGTGCTTTTACGGCTTCCATAATAACGCCTGCATCCTCTGGTCTGCCCGGACCAGGGGAAAGAATTATGCGGTCAGGATGAAGTTCCTTCATTTCATCCACCGTCATTTCATCGTTGCGGATGACCTTGATGTCGGGATCGATCTCGCCGATGAGCTGATAGAGATTATAGGAAAAGCTGTCGTAGTTATCTATCAAAAGAATCATAGTTCCACCTCCTGTGCAAGCTCCAATGCTTTGAGGGAAGATTTGGCTTTGTTCAGGCATTCTTCGAATTCCTTTTCGGGAACCGAGTCTGCTACAATGCCCGCGCCACTTCTTACAAACACCTTGCCGTTTTTCTTATAAGCAATACGGATGGCAATGCAGGTGTCCATATTGCCGGTGAAATCGATATAGCCGATAGCACCACCGTAAATGCCACGCTTGTTGTTTTCAAGTTCTCCGATCAGCTGGCAGGCTCTGATCTTCGGTGCACCGGAAAGTGTTCCTGCAGGCAATACCGCTTCAATGGCATCCAGCGCATCGTGGTGTTCGTCTATTTCACCCCGTACCGTAGAGCCGATGTGCATGACGTGGGAGAATCGTTCAATGGAATGGAGCTTTTCGACCTGTACTGAACCGAATTTGCTGATTTTTCCAAGATCGTTTCGCCCTAAATCGACCAGCATATTGTGTTCGGCAAGTTCCTTTTCGTCTGCAAGCAGCTCTGCTTCGAGGGCTTTGTCTTCTTCCTTGGTTTTGCCTCTCGGTCTTGTTCCTGCAAGGGGGAAGGTATGCAGCACGCCATTTTCCAGCTTGACCAATGTTTCGGGAGAGGCACCCGCAACTTCTACGTCCGTTCCTGAAAAATAGAACATATACGGTGACGGATTGATGGTGCGAAGCACACGATAGGTGTTTAAGAGATTTCCTTCAAAGGGAGCGCTCAAACGGTTGGAAAGCACAATCTGGAAAATATCCCCCTCGCGGATATAATGCTTTGCTTTCTCTACCATGCCGCAGAATTGCGCTTTGTCAAACAACGGCGTAACTTCGCCAAGCAGCTTACCGCATGGTTCATTCTTCTTTTCGCCGTGTCTCAAAAGCTCTGCAAGCTGCTTCAATTCCATAACTGCTTTGTTGTACCCGGTTTCCGGCTCATCCAGTGGCATATTTACGATGAGAATAATCTTCTGCCGGAGATGATCGAAGGCGATGACTTTATCAAAGAGCATCAGGTCAACATCCTTAAAAGCCTCGGTATCTTCCACGTCGCATTTAACAGCCGGCTCGTTGTAGGTGAGATAATCATAGGAGAAGTATCCGACAAGACCGCCTGTAAAGGAAGGGAGATAATCGAAATGGGGACTTTTGTAATCGGCAAGGATCTGGCGAAGATAGTCAGATGGGTTATCCGTCTGAACCTTGAGATTGCCGATCTTCATCTCGCCATCCATGCAAGTGATCTCCGTTTTCGGATCAAATCCGAGAAAGGTGTAACGTCCCCAAGTTTCGTTTGCCTGGGCGGATTCCAGCATATAGCAATGAGTGGATACGTTTTTCAGTATCTTCATGGTTTCGATAGGTGTGGTGAAGTCAGAAAGAATTTCACAACTGACCGGCAGCACATTATATTTACCGGTGGCTGCGATTTCCTTGACATGACTAAGGTCCGGCGAAATTTTCATAATTCGTACCTCCAAATAAAAATACTCCTTTGACTTTCTGCCAAAGGAGTAAAACAAAAACGTCCTTGACAGAAATATACTTTCTGTCAAGGACGAATAATACAACTACTATCCGCGGTGCCACCTTGATTCACGGCATAACCCGTGCGCTTAGCAGGATACCAACATATCCCCGGCAAATAACGTCTGCCTGCAACGTCGCAGAATACTTTGTGAAAACCACATTTGACTGCGCCCTCAGCGGTCCATTTGACAACGTGTTTCTTGCCTGATTCTCAGCATCGCAGGCTCTCTGTAAAGGCATCATTGCCGTTATCTCCGCTTCAACGGTTTGAA
>JBJEMT010000051.1:0-7015 GCA_051879815.1 Suilimivivens sp.
TGACAAAAGTGTGACATGCCCTTGCTGGAATTTAAAAAAATCTTAAAAATTTTTGATTTTTGTATTCAAACAGGCAGAATTATGGTATTATATAACAGGACATTGTCCACATACCGTTTGGATAAAAGGAGCAACAGATGGATAAGAAAAAATGGGTGAAACACGTCCCCTTATTCATAATTGAGGTTCTGGTATTGCTTATTGCCATCGGGGCCTTGTACATAATAACGAAAACTACCGGTGAGAACGGTGTGAAAAAGGATAAGCTTGATGAAGAAAAGATAGCTGTCAACGAAGAAATAAAAGAAAAGGTAGTGGAAACCAAGGAAGAAGCTGTAACAAATAAATACACAGGTATTTATAATGTCGCATTCTTTGGAGTAGATGCCAGGGATGAGAATCTTGGAAAAGGCAATAACAGAAGTGATACCATTATGATTTGTTCCATTGATATGGATAAGCATGAGATACGTCTGATTTCCATTTACCGGGATACTTACCTGAATGTTGGCAATGATACCTACGGGAAATGTAATAAAGCATATGCTCTTGGGGGACCGGAGCAGGCACTTGGAATGATCAATATGAATACGGATCTTTATATCACGGATTATGTAACGGTAGGATTTGAAGGTCTGACGGAAGCGGTGGATGCTCTTGGCGGTGTGGAAATTGATGTGCGGGAAGAAGAAATCCAGCATTTGAACAATTACCAGATCAGCATGGTTGGAGATACTTCGGATGGCCAAAATTTCACGGCAACAGCCGGTGTTGATTACACCCCTGTTACGGAGCCGGGATTGCAGACGTTGAACGGGCTGCAGGCTACTGCATATTGCCGGATACGGTATATCGGTGATGATTTTGAGCGTACGGAGAGACAGAGAGATGTACTGATTGCCATGATGGAGAAGGCTAAGAAAGCATCGATCAGCAGCCTGGTGGAAATGATAAATGCTGTTATGCCTCATGTGGTAACTTCTATTGATGTGGAAGATATCATAGCGGTACTTGGCATGATCGGTGATTACAAGGTAACTGTCAGTGATGGTTTCCCTTTTGCAGATAAGAGAAACGGCGGCACCATCGGAACGGAAGGCTCCTGCATTGTTCCCACATCTCTTGAAGACAATGTAATTGAACTTCATGAGATCCTTTATGGGGAAGAAGATTACGAGCCAACCAAAGAACTGAAGAGCTACAGTGCCAAAGTGGAAGAGGATACGAAGGACAGGCTGATGTACTAACCTGCTTAACAGAAATACATAAAATGAAAAAAGCTCCGACGGAATTGTAAATAAAATTCCACCGGAGCTTTTTTATATCTTCCAAAAAAACTTAATGCAAAAAGGCATAAAAATAACAGGGGCAGTAGGAATCGAACCCACATCGACGGTTTTGGAGACCGCTGTTCTACCTTTGAACTATGCCCCTATTTAACAGGTGATTTAAAACCACCGAGGATTATTATACATAAAACCCACTTATCTGTCAACAGCTTTTGCAGTAGAATTTCGCATAACAAATTGTGGACGAAGCAGGGTCTTGCTGACAGATATATGATTCATTAATGAGTGAAGTGCCATGTAACCGCATTTGCCCAGTTCTGAGCGTTCCTGTCTGATGGTAGTCAGAGCGGGGGTGGTGTGGGCGGAAAGCGGAAGGTCATCAAAACCGATCACGCTGATATCTTCAGGCACACTATAACCGCAGCGTTCACATTCCTTTATAACCCCATAGGCAAGAAGGTCATTGCCGCAGACGATGGCGGTGGCCTTGTTTTCAAGAAAAGAGGGGACAAAATCCTTGGCGGATTCTGCGACGTAATAGCCGTTAGCCACCAGTTTCTCATCCACTTTCAGATGATGAGCAGCCATGCTGTCATAAAAAGCCTGCTGTCTGTGTTCTGTGATCATGGAATGAAGAGATCCGTTTAAAAACGCGATTCTGGTATGTCCCAGTTTAACAAGATGTTCTATGGCGGTTTCGATTCCTTCAAAACTGTCTGTACCGATATAAGCAACATTGGGATTTTTTCGGATGTAATTATCAAAAAGGGTAGTTGCAATGGCAGTGTTCTGCAATTGTTTCATCCATGTATCCTTAAGGGCAAATCCCACAAGAAAAGCACCTGAATACCCGTTTTTCAGCATAAAGGTATCATACTTCTCCTGCTCCTGGAACTGCGGAGTTACAGGGAGCACCTCCACATGCCAGTTGTCTCTGTAAGCAGCCTGTTTAAAGCCCAGGACGATATCATAGCCAAACTGGCTGGCAGATTCATAGTCCATATTTTCAATAAAAATACAGAGCTTTTTGTGCTCATCTTTTTTCATCCGTTTAGTAACATAACCCATTTCTACGGCTGTATCGAGAATAGTCTGACGAAGTTCAATGCTGATATCACTTGCCCCGTTAAGTCCCTTGGAAACAGTGCTGATAGAAACGCCAAGCCTTTTGGCTATTTCTTTGATCGTAGCCATATAAGTACTCTCCCTCTCCTTTTTACTGATTATCAGTATATCGTATTTTTGGTGGAACTGGCAACCTTTTCGGAAAAAATGTGAGATAAAGGAGCAGATTTCATTGACGAAACAAAGGAATGAAGTATAAAATAAAAATAACGAAAAAAAACGAAAATTTGATTCAGGGGGGTATAACATGAAAACAAACAGATTGGAAAGGGGAGCAGGTGTCCTGTTATCAGTGACAAGTCTTCCCTCGCCTTACGGAATCGGAAGCCTTGGCAGAACAGCCTATGATTTTGTGGATTTACTGGTGGAAATGAAGCAGAAGTACTGGCAGGTGCTTCCTCTTGGACCTACCGGATATGGAGACAGTCCCTATCAGTCGTTTTCTGCCTTTGCGGGGAATCCTTATCTCATCGATCTTGATTTACTGGTTACAGAGGGACTTTTAAAGAAAAAAGAAGTAAGCAGCTGCAACTTTGGGGATAAAACGGAAACAGTTGATTATGGGCTTCTGTATGAAAACAGGTATAAGGTACTGCGACGAGCCTTTAAAAGGTTTGATAAATCGACTGAAATTTATAAAAAATTCTGCTGTGAAAATAAATTCTGGCTGAATGATTACAGCCTGTACATGGCAGTAAAGAACAGCCAGGGAGGAAAGTCCTGGTTGGAATGGGAAGCTCCTTTACGAAACAGGGACAGAGAAACACTTCAGAACTGTAAAAAGGAATTAAAAAAGGAAATCGGTTTCTGGAAATTTCTGCAGTTCAAATTTTTTGAACAGTGGGGGGCACTGAAGGATTATGCCAATGAGAAGGGAATTAAGATCATAGGGGATATTCCTCTTTATGTGGCACTTGACAGTGCAGATGTGTGGGCAGACAGAAAGCAGTTTCGACTTGATAAAGAAGGCAGACCTACAGAGGTGGCGGGTTGTCCTCCGGATGCTTTTTCCGATGACGGTCAGAAGTGGGGGAATCCTTTGTATGACTGGGAAGGAATGGAAAAGGACGGATTTTCCTGGTGGCAGCAAAGGATGAAGGCTAACGGCAGACTTTTTGATATAATCAGAATTGACCATTTTATCGGTGTGGCAAGATATTACAGTATTCCTGCCGGTGATCCCAATGCCCGGGGCGGCAGATGGAACAGAGGACCCGGCAGGAAGCTTACTGATATGATAGGGAAAGCCCTTGGAAAGAACAGGATCATAGCGGAGGATCTTGGCGTTGCAGTACCGGCAGTGAAAAAACTCCTGAAAAAAACAGGGTGGCCCGGTATGAAGATTCTGCTTTTTGCTTTTGATGGTAATACAAAGAATGAGCATCTTCCTTATAATTATGAAAGCGGGAATATGGTGGTTTATGCAGGAACCCACGACAATGAAACGATAGTGGGATACTTTGCACAGAAAACAGAGGAAGAACTTGCCTTTATTTATGATCTTCTGAATATCAAAACAAGGGATGAGATTCCTGATGCCATTATCCGAACAGCCTATGGAAGTGTGGCAGATATCGTGATCATGCAGATGCAGGATATTTTAAAACTTGGAAATGAGGCAAGAATGAATTTCCCATCCACCGTAGGGACTAACTGGCAGTGGAGATTTACAGAAGGCAGCCTTACGGATGATAGAAAAGAGTTTATAAAAAAGCTGGCCGGTGTCTGCGGCAGATAGCATAGACAGGAAAGGACTTAACAATGAAAAAGAAAGCATTATCCCTGCTATTATGTCTGGCAATGACAATAAGTATTTTGGGTTGTGGAAATACAGACAAAGCAGTGGAAAACGAAACAGTGGTTTCCATGGAGGACAACTACAGGACCTGGTATGAGGTGTTTGTTTATTCTTTTTATGACGGAAACGGTGATGGTATCGGAGATTTGAAGGGGCTTACGGAAAAACTGGGTTATATCAATGACGGTGATCCGAAGACCGCTACGGACCTTGGCTGTAACGGAATCTGGCTGATGCCCATTATGCCGTCCACCACTTACCATAAGTATGATGTGACAGATTACTGTGCCATTGATCCGGAATACGGAACCATGGAAGATTTCGAAGCCTTTATGGCAGCCTGTGAGGAAAGAGGAATTAAGGTTATCATTGATCTTGTTTTGAATCACAGTTCTTCTCAGCATCCCTGGTTTCAAGAGGCATGCGGCTATCTGGCAGAGCTGGGGGATGGTGAGGCGGATCCGGAAATCTGTCCTTATGTAGATTATTATCATTTCAGCAAGGAAAAAAAGGGTGGCTACAGTCCGGTACCGGGTAGTGATGTCTGGTATTATGAGGCACAGTTCTGGGAGGGTATGCCTGATTTGAACCTGAATAATGAACAGCTCAGGGGAGAAATTGAGAAGATTGTGGATTTCTGGCTGGATAAAGGAGTTGGAGGCTTTCGACTTGATGCTGCCAAAGAATATGAAACAGGTGCCAATGCAGCTAATACGGAAATCCTTTCCTGGTTTACGGACATGGTGAAGGAAAAGAAGGAGGATGTTTATCTGGTGGCAGAGGTCTGGACGGATATGAACACTTATGCCGGTTATTATGACAGCGGGATCGACAGTGTTTTTGACTTTGAATTTGCCGACAAAGACGGAATTATAGCCAAAACAGTAAGGGGTGAAATACCTGCTTCTGTTTACAGCAGCAAGCTTCAGGAAATAGAAAGCATTTTTTCGATGCATAATCCTGATTATATTGATGCACCTTTCTATACCAATCATGATATGGGAAGAAGCGCAGGCTATTATGCGGGAGAACAGTCGGAAGCTCAGACGAAGCTTGCAGGAGCCATGAATCTGCTGATGAGCGGCAGTGCATTTATTTATTACGGCGAAGAACTCGGTATGAAGGGCGCCGGTAAGGATGAAAATAAGCGCGCACCCATGTATTTTTCCACAGATCCTTCTGCGGAAGGCATGTGTAAAGGTCCTGCGGATATGGATGAGATAAAGATGAAGTTCGGAAGTCTGGAAGAACAGGAAAAGGATGAAGCTTCTGTTTATTCCTATTATAAAAAGGCAATATATCTTCGGAATCTTTATCCTGTGATCCGTAAGGGAAACGTAGAAAATCTCAGCATATATTCCTCTGATTCCATAGCGGCGTTTAGCAAGACCTGGGAGGAGGAGAAGCTGTATGTATTTATCAATGCCTCCCCGGAAACAGTAAGCATTGACCTGTCGGGAACGCCGGAAATAGAAAAAATAGAAAATGCCCTTTATGTCAGCGGAGAAGAGGGAAGCTTTGAAAGCGGAACATTGACAGTGCCGGGGTATGGAATCATATTGATGAAGTAAAATTATGGATAACATATTCAACAAAAAGCCCTGAGAGTGTACTCTCAGGGCTTCCTGTTGTGTAAAAGGGGAATTCTTCCGGAATTGCTAACTAGCTCGAATTGACTTCCGTTCATCAATTCTAATGATATTATATTGCGAAAAAAAGCGAAAATCTATAACTATTTTGATTATAAATAAAATTATATTAGCCTGATGCTCAAAATAAATAAAATCATAACGCAAATTGTCAGATTTTAGAGTGTACATTTTCTTTTTTTATGGTAAGATAAAATATAGATGTTTTACAAAATGGGGTTGGTAAGTAGCTATGGCAGCAGAAAACGAAAACCTGTACAGGCAGGAAATAATTCAAAAATACAGAGTGATCTTTGATAAATTGTTTCGGTATATCCCCTGGTTTACACAGAAACAGGGGATGAAGATTTCTCATCTTTATGATGGGGAAGGGAGTGACACATCAATGCCGATCACAGTTTATGACAGTACATTGCTTGCCTTTGTGAAGGAGATGCAGGCAACCGGATTGATCAATCGGAATTATGTGTATGTGTTTTCCAGAAATTCCATCAGGACTTTGCAGGATGAGCTTAACTGGATAGACAGAGCAGAGCTTAAAAATATAGAAGATATTTTCGGAATCATGGCCAAATATATCCTTGGAGGCATGACCAAAGGGAATCTCTGGACACAGGCGGTAGAGGACGGTGTGTTTTTAAAGGCTCTTTTAAAGATTAAAGAATTACTGGAAGTATATGATCAGCCACTGGCATAGGAGTTGTTAATTTATGAGTGAGAAATCTGCGCAAAAGAAAAAATATATTCTGGAAACTGCCAGGACTGTTTTTATGGAAAAAGGCTATAAGAATGTGACAATGAAGGATATTGTAGATGCCTGTGATATCAGCAGAGGAGGACTGTACCTGTATTTTTCAAGTACCAGGGAGATTTTTCTTGAGGTACTTAAGCTGGAGCAGGAAGAAGCTGATGATGTGTTTGAAAAGAGTATTTCCGAGGATGCAGGGCCTGCCGATATTCTGGCTGTTTTCTTAAAAGAACAGAAGCGGGAACTGATCAGTAAAAAGCCGGGGCTCACCAAGGCTTCTTATGAATTCTTTTTTGAGGAACAGAATTACGGTAAGGATAATATATTAAAGAAACAGTTCGATTCTGCGGTGATCGTGATCCAGAAGCTGATTGAGGCCGGTGTGGAAAGCGGGGAGTTCTAGATC
>JBJEMT010000052.1:0-6930 GCA_051879815.1 Suilimivivens sp.
AAATATTTCCCAGTTATTTTACTATACCATTTATCATGTTCTGCACCATGTTCCACACAACAGCATTTATTTTTCTTAAGTAATTTTATCATCTCACTTACTTTCATCTTTATTCCTTCTCTTATAGAGTAGCACGTATTTACACGTGCGTCAATTAAGCTCGCAACTTTTTTATAGCAATTTTTTTCAAAAACCAGGGGAAAATAACACGGAAAACTTATGTTTCCAAAAAAGAATATATTTTAGAAATATAAGTTTACTGTCGATTCTGCTTTTAACCAGAATCGACAGCAAACCTATTATACAAGTCAGATAACTCAGATAACTGCTATTCTACGATTTCATACTGCATCCACTCATACTTGAGTTTCGTTCCTTCCGCGATTTCCGGCGGAAGCAGTGCTCTTGCCACCAGCTTTAGTTCATCGCTCTCTATATCCGTTCTTCTCAAGTTGGCATAATCGCCGTCAATGCTGACTACTTCATACCAAAAGGTATTCATTCTCTTTTCTCCTTTAACCAATAGATTCATACAGAGTGAACATAGGCTGCAGGATTGCCATGATCATAAATCCTACTACAACTGCCATGACAACAATGATCAAAGGTTCCATCAACGCCATCATCTGCTCCGTTGCCACCTGCACATCATCCTCATAGTAATTCGCCACATTTTCAAGCATGCTTTCGATGTTACCGGTTTCCTCACCGATAGCAACCATATGGATGACCATGGGAGGGAAAAGGCCACAGGTCTTTAAGGGTCTTGAAAGCGGCACACCTCTCATAACCTGCTCTTTGGCATCTGCCAGCGCCTTTTTATAATGCACATTTTCCATGGAACGACTGGTTATGTCAATGGCATCGATCATGGGCACGCCGGCACTTAACAGCGTACATAAGGTTCTTCCCAGTCTGGCACATTCCGATTTCATCTGCAGCTTGCCAAATACGGGAATCTTCAATTTCAATCCGCCAAGCAGGAACTTGCCGCTGGGCGTACCCGCATATACCTTATAAAGGGCAACCGCTGCTGCCGCTATCAACAATATCAGCCACCATTTGGCAATCACAAAATCACTCATATTGATAACGAGCTGTGTAGTTGCCGGCATCTCCGCGTCCAGTTCAGAGAACATTCCCATGAAATTGGGAATGACCCACACCATCATCAGAAAAAGTACGCCTATCATGACTACAATCAATACAATAGGATAAATCATGGCTTTTTTGACAGCCTGCTTCAGTTTATCTTCTTTTTCAAACTGGACTGCCATACGGTCAAAAGCCACTTCCAGACTACCGGAGGCTTCACCAGCTTCCACCATATTACAGAGCATACTTGGGAACACCTTTGCCCTCTTTTTCATTGCCATGGCAAGAGCTTCTCCTTTGGAAACATCCTCGTGGACACCCTTAAGTGCATTCTTTAGAGTTTTATTTTCTGTCTGATCACGCATCATTTCAAGGGCATTGATCACACTGACACCTGCCTTGATAATGCTGACAAACTGACGGCAGAAGATACTGAAATCTCTGGCTTTTATCCCTTTTCCAAAGGAAAAGTTGATATCCCTGCTCATAAGATTAGCCTCTTCCACGCTCAGCACAATATTTTTCTGCGCTTTCAGCTGCATGGTAACCTGCTCTGCTGTTTTGGCTTCTATGCTTCCTTTCTTTTCCTTGCCTTCCGGCGTAATCACTTTATAATGAAATTCTGCCACGTTACTGTTCCTTCCTTGTATTATTCTGCTTCATATGCAACCTTGATCATTTCCGAGCAGCTTGTAATTCCTTCCATTACCTTCTGTGCCGCTGCCATACGCAGTGTATTCATACCCTCCGATACCGCAATATCCTTTAATTCATCTGCCGTGACTCTGTCATGGATATGGGTACGGATCTTATTCGTGATCGGCATGATCTCATAAATCGCCGTTCTTCCTTTATATCCGATACCGCCGCAGGCTTCACAGCCTACCGGCTCATAAACAACCTGTTCATGAAGCGGTGATATACCAAGAAGCTTTTTCTCCTTCTCTGTAGCCGCTTTAGCACGTTTACATGCCGGGCACAATTTACGGACCAGACGCTGTGCAATGATACCAACAACAGAATCACCGATCAGATAGGGTTCTACTCCCATATCGATCAGACGGGTAATGGATGCCGCCGTGGAATTGGTGTGCAGTGTGGAGATAACCAGATGTCCTGTAATGGACGCCTTAACGGCAATTCCCGCGGTCTCGCCGTCTCGAATTTCACCGATCATGATGATATCCGGATCCTGACGCAGGATAGAACGCAGGGCATTTGCAAAGGTAAGATCTGCCTTGACATTTACCTGTACCTGGTTCACACCGTCCACGTTGGCTTCCACAGGATCTTCTACCGTGATGATATTCACTTCCTCACGATTAAGCTCACTTAAAACCGTATAGCAGGTGGTGGATTTACCACTACCTGTAGGACCTGTAACAAGAATGATACCGTGAGGATTCTGTAAAATACCATCCAGTCTTTCTTCATCCTCCGGTGTAAGTCCCAGATACTTTTTGTCCCTGGAAAGTCCATCCTTGGCGGTAAGACGCATAACCGTTTTCTCTCCGAATACGGTGGGCAGAACGGATACACGGACATCATATTCTTTATTATCCACATCCAGAGTAAGACGTCCGTCCTGTGGTTTTCTTTTCTCTGAAATATCAAGTCCTGACATGATCTTCACTCTGGCTACCATTGCCGGCAAAAGAGTTGTATTATAATCCATGACCTCACGGAGTGCGCCGTCTATACGATAACGGATCCTCAGTATTCTTTCCAGAGGTTCTATGTGGATATCACTGGCACCCTGACGCACAGCCTGCTCCAGCATGGTACGCACAATCTTAACGATGGGAGCATTGTCTACTTCTACATTGCCTTCCTCTTCCTCTGTCAGAAATTCCTCCGCATGTTCTTTCTGATACTGGGCAGCCGCTTCCATCGCCTGTTTTTTACCGAACATTCTATCCAGCTGGATGGCGATCTGGGCAGTTGGCGCAAAATAAGGTCTGACTTCCATATTGGTGATCAGACTGACATCATCGATTGCCGGCAGGAACATGGGATCTGCCATGGCAACCATCAGAACATTGGAATTATGCTCATCGATTGCAAAGGGCACCAGATCGTATTTCTTCATAATGTCTTCCGGCACCAGCTTGATAGCGGCATCCTGCAGGCCAACCGTATGTAAATCCACAGAATCAATTCCAAGCTGTTTACTTAATACATCCGCAAAATCCTTCTGAGAAATATAGCCCAAAGCCATCAGGGTTTCACCCAGCTTGGTCTTTCTGATTTTCTGCTCTTCCAATGCTGTTTCCAGCTGCTGCTCCGTAATCAGTCCCTGCGACAAAAGCAGATCACCGATTCGTACTCTTCTCCCAAACAATGCCATAGCTAATACCTCTGAACACTTTTCTCGACAAAATGTACTATCACAATATATAATTCTACTATTTTTTTAAGCAATATGCAAATATTAGTTCATCTTCCTGGCAAAATAATTCCCGCCTATCTGCTTTGCCTTTCCCTCCATACACAGCCGGATCAGTTCAAACAAAAGCTGGGGAAGCGTCATGTCAATACCGGCAGCCTTAATATTCTCAAGAATTTCGTCGGACGAGCGGGGAGTCAGGTCAAGGAATCTTAAAAAACCGGCGCTCTCTTCCCCTTCCATGCCCGTTTCCGGTTCCTTCCGTCTTTCGCCTGCCCTTTTTGGTTCTGCCCTTTTATGATCTATATCTTTCTTTTTCCCGCTCCTGTTCTTCAGCATCGCAAGCTCGGCAATGATATCTTCCGGTGCAAGAGCGATCCCAGCGCCCTGACGGATCAGGAGATTACAGCCGTCACTGAGTCTGTCGGTCAGACGCCCCGGCACTGCATATACATCCTTTCCCTGCTCCAGTGCCATATCCACGGTGATCCAGGTGCCGCTTTTCTGCCTTGCCTCCACCACAAGCACGGCATCGGACAACCCTGCCACAATACTGTTTCTGTAAGGAAAAAGCTGCTTCTTTGGCGGTGTTCCCGGGGGAAAAGGAGAAATGATGCCGCCCTTTTCCTGAATTGCCTGATAAAGCTCTTTATTGGAGGAGGGATAGCAGATATCCACACCGCAGCCAAGCACCGCATAGGTTCTTCCGCCTGCCTGATGTGCCGCCTCCTGTCCGATTCCATCAATTCCTCTTGCCATTCCGCTGATAACGCTGATACCTGCCTTTCCCATCTGTTCGCCAAAAGCTCTGGCTGTATAAGCTCCATACTCCGAGCATTCTCTTGCACCTATAATGGCAAGAGCACACTTTTTTTCATCGGGAAGGCTTCCGCGATAATACAGGATCATCGGTGGCGTATGAAGTTTATGAAGTTTTTCCGGATAAGTATCATCCCAGATACTTACCATGTGAATTCCCTGCTTTGTCATTTTTTCATAGTTTTCCATCACATTCCATTTATCACGGCATTCTCTGTATGACTGCATTTTTTTCTCCACTACTTTGGGACGCCATCCGCTCTCAAGAAGGCTGTTCTGCACTTTTTCAACCGGTACATGATAAAGTGTTTCTGCTGTTTCATATTTGTCTATCAGCAGTCTGATCGCCTTTTCCCCAAGTTCAGGAATATTGTGAAGCCAATATCGATATGCATTTTCCTTATTTTCCACCTGCAAACACCTTCTCTCCTGCACTGTAATAGCATGCTGCTTCTGCAAGATGCTCCTTTTTGATCCCGATGCTTCCCTCCACATCGGCAATGGTCCTTGCCACCTTGATCATTCTGTGATAAGCTCTGGCGCTTAAGTCAAGTGTGTGGAACATGGTTTCCATCATCTTCTTTTCTTCCTCTCCCAGAGGACAGTATTTTTCCATATCCCCGGCTCCGAGATCTGCATTAAACCGGAAAGCAGTGCCCTGATACCTCTCTTTCTGGCGCTGTCTGGCTGCCATGACCTGCTTTCTCATAACGCTGCTGCTTTTACCCTTTTCACCGCTCTGAAGCTTTGTTATTTCCACCTTCGGTGCCTCCACGCAGATATCGATCCGATCCAGCACAGGCCCGGATATATGGGAAATATAGTTTTGAATTTCAAAAGGAGTACATCGGCATTTATTCCGGTCCGGATAAAAACCGCAGGGGCAGGGATTCATGGCACCTGCCAGCATGAAATCCGCCGGATAGGAAAAGGTTCCATAGGTTCTGGATATCTGTACCTTTTTATCCTCCAGAGGCTGGCGGAGAATATCCAGTGTCTGCCTTTTAAATTCCGGCAGTTCGTCAAGGAACAGCACGCCTCTGTGTGATAAGCTGATAACTCCCGGTTTTGGCCGTATGCCGCCTCCGGTCAATGCCTGTGGGGAAATAGTATGATGGGGATTTAAAAAGGGGCGTCTTCCCGAAACAGGGTTTTCTTCATCCAGCATACCTGCAATGCTGTAGACAGACGCAACTTCAAGACTTTCCTCCTCGGACAAAGGAGGCAGAATAGATGGTAATCTTTTTGCAATCATGGTTTTCCCGGAACCCGGCGGACCGATGATCAGAATATTGTGGAAACCCGCCGCTGCGATTACCGCTGCCCGCTTTACGCTTTCCTGTCCCACAATTTCCGCAAAATCAGGTCCCTCATCTTCACTCTCCTTAAAACCACTGTTTTCAAAGGGACATATGAGAAGGTCCTTTTTTTCTTCCGGTGCCTGCAGGTATTCAATGACCTGAGAGATATGGGAAACCCCTGCGATTTTAATGCCTTTGATCATTCCGGCTTCTTTTTGGTTGGCTTCCGGAATCAGGCATCTTTTGATTCCCTTTTCAAAAGCTGTCTTTACGATGGGCAAAACACCTTTTACAGGCTTAATTTCGCCATTCAGCCCCAGTTCGCCAAGCATCAGGATGCCTTCTGTGTTTTCTGTTTTCAGCCTTTCCATGGAAACCAGTACGGCCGCTGCAACAGGCAGGTCAAATGCTGTTCCTTCTTTTCTGATATCTGCCGGGGAAAGGTTTACCGCAATATGTACCGGCGGCAGATGAATACCTGTATTTTTCAAAGCGATCCTGACCCTTTCTCCCGATTCCTTTACTTCACCGGAAAGACTTCCCACCATAACAAAACAGGGCAGACCCGATGACATATCCACTTCCACCTGCACAAGATAGCTTTCCATGCCGTAAATAGCTCCCGATAAAATTGTACTGTACAAAAAATTCCTCCTTTTCCTGCATTTTCTGTAATACCTTTTGTTGGAAATTTGATTGAAACTTTCAGAGTATTGAACACCAAACGGTCCGAAACATTACAAGAGGCCTTATTGGACTTCTGAAAAAAGATACAGTGAAAACTGTCACTGTATGGATAGTTTTCACTGTATCTGATTAGAATAAGAAAATCAATAATATTTTTATAAAGAAATTATTAAAGTTTAAAAAAGTTTATTTTCCATGCCGTCAGGATCCTGAGCAAATTGAATTGCCATATCCCTGTCAATCTTTCCGTCATAATAGAGCTGTTGAATGGCCTCATCCATACCGATCATACCTGCCTTACGGTTTGTCTGCATGACCGACATAAGCTGATGGGACTTTCCTTCACGGATCAGATTCCTTACCGCATGGTTGGCATGAAGGACTTCAAATGCCGCTACACGTCCAAGCCCGTCCGCACGGGGAATCAACTGCTGGGAAATAACGGCTTCCAGTACATTGGCAAGCTGCACCCGGATCTGCTGCTGCTGGTGAGGCGGGAAAACATCGATCACACGATCCACCGTACTAGCCGCACCTATGGTATGCAGGGTAGATAAAACAAGATGACCGGTTTCTGCTGCCGTAATAGCTACGCTGATGGTTTCAAAATCACGCATCTCACCCACAAGAAAAACAACAAAA
>JBJEMT010000053.1:0-30100 GCA_051879815.1 Suilimivivens sp.
GAAGCATTGCAGCCAGAGAGGTTGCATCAAAGACTCTCGATGATGTGAAGAAATCCATGAAGATTAACTATTTTGACGACCATGCCCTGATCACAGAGCAGGCGGAAAGATACAGCAATCACTGACAGATAATCACAAGGTGCCGGGAAAATTTCCCGGCACTTCTTATTTTTTCTTTCTTGGATGTGTCACTTTCCTGATCCGCCACATGCTCAAGACAAAGACCACACCGTAAATGGCATAATACAAAAGCCACGAGGACAAGGTATTCTGGGGTATCGCCTCATCCACGTTGTATTCATAATACATAATAATTTTATCTCCGTCATAGATTGGGGAATGACCGTTCAGATTAAAGGTATGCAGTTCATCGTTCTCATCCACATACTCTGCATATACATTGGTTCCGTCATCAATATACTTTGCTTCAAAGCTGTGTCCCCAGCTTCGCAGACTGAGCTCATCGATATGACCAAGAGCTGTTCCTGTAAGGAATAAAAAGGAAATTACCGCAAGGATAATCCAGATTAAGTTGACCTTCTTCTCTCCACCCTCATTCTGTACATTTGTCTTTCTCTTAATCATGCTTCTTCTCTCCTTGTCTCATTCAATTTACTTTTTATCTGAATCCTGTTTTCGTTTTACTTCATCAGACGGATTACAAACAGAGTACTGATTGCAGGATTTTCTGATTTTTCAAGAAAAAGTGCACCGCCGTGGAGTTCAACGATCTTTCTTGCAACTGCAAGTCCAAGACCGGAACCCTGTTTATTATTCCTGGAATCATCTCCGACGGTAAAGGGATCAAACAGATTTTCCCTGATCTCCCCGGCAATTCCAACACCATTATCTCCAATTTCAAGCCGAATGCTCCGCTCCGTCTGCTGTAGGGTAACATAAATGACAGTTCCTTTCGGATTGTGTTTTAAGGCATTGGAAAAAATATTATCAAATACCCTTCTGAGCTGTATGCCGTCAAAGCTGTATTCCATTGCCTCCTCGGGAATTTCCGCCTCCAGCCCGAAGCCCAGCAGATCAATTTCATCATACTTCTCTGCCAGATATTCCCTGACAAATTCTGCCAGATCCTGTTTTTCCTTAACAAGGCGAAACTCCGGATGCTCCAGCTTACTGTAATCGTAAAAGGTATTGATCATTTGCGTAAGGCTTTCTGTCTTAAGAAAAATAGTATTTAAATACTGCTTTTCCGTTTCCTTATCCGTCAAACCATCCGAAACAGCTTTGGCATATCCCTGAATGACCGTAATGGGGGTTTTAAGATCGTGGGAAATATCCGCCAGCATTCTTTGCTTCTCAACGATCAGCCTTTCCTTGGAACTTTCACTCTCCTTTAAAAGTCTTGCCATCTTATTGAAGCTGTAAAAAATATCTTCAAATTCCTTTGGCCCCCGATAACTGATCTCGGTATCTCTCTCTCCCTCTGCCAGGGAAAGAATTCCCTCATTCAGCATGGTAAGAGGTTCCTCTACCCTGCGGTGGATCCATATGGTAAAAACCAGAGTAACTATTACATAAGCGATCACATAGATAGGAATGAAAAGCTTACCAAGAAGAGTCAGTTTCCTGTATCTCTGCCCGTCCATTTTTTTCACATGCATAAGCAGAATCCTGGATTCTCCATTGCTATCCTCAAAGCTGTATTTATAGACATGATAACCGTTGTCCGACTGCAGTGTCAACAGTGTCAGTTCCCGCTCTGTCATCTGACTGCCCTCAAGAGCAAGATTGCTTTCTATCACCCTAAGATCCTTATCAAGGATCAGATAGGCAATTTCTTCCTGGTACCCGGTGTCCTTCTCAAAGCTGCTTTCCGTAATCAGGATCTGTTCCTGCCCATCCTTTGCAGTGTATGTTCTCTGCGCAAACATCTTTGTGGTATTATATTCGGGAATACACCGGATCTCCGATTCCGTATAGCTTTCACCGTGACCATCATAATCCGTATATAACAGTGTTCCCTTTTCATCCAGAACTTCAAAATATCCTGCCGTGCCAAGAAGCTTTTTCAGATTCAGCTTCTCATATTGTCCTGCCAGCAAAAGTTCCTGTTCCCCAATGGGTTTATTTATCCTGGGCTGCTGGATAATACTTGCTTCCACCGCTATTTCCAGAAAATAAATACCGAGGATAAGAAGGATCAGCACAAGTGTAAAAACAATGTAGTTTTTAATCAGAAGTGCATATAAGCTTTTTTCTTTTCTCTTATAGTTTTTCAATTTTATATCCTATCCCTCTGATATTTTTAATATATTTGGGATCTCTTGGGTTATCTTCTATTTTATCCCTGAGATTGGAAATATGTACCATCAGGGTATTATCGTCATTGACATAGCACTCTCCGTTTACCGCCTGATAAATCTGCATCTTGGTAAATACCTTGCCGGGAGACTTCATAAAAAGCAGCATCATTTTGTACTCAGTAGGGGTAATTGTAATGACCTTATCCCCCTTTTTCAAGGTTACGGCTTCTTCATCCAGAGTCAGATCTCCCACTGTGATAATATGAGTTTCATTGTCCGGTCCGGCTTCTGCCCGGCTTCCCAGACTGTAATATCTCCTGATATTGGATTTGATCCTTGCAATCAGTTCCAGAGGATTAAAAGGCTTGGTAAGATAATCATCAGCCCCAAGATCAAGTCCCAGTATCTTGTCACTGTCAAGGTTCTTTGCGGAAAGAATCACAATGGGAATATTGCTGTTTTCTCTTATTTTCTTAATCAGATCATAACCGTTCATTTTGGGAAGCATGATATCCACTACCGCCAGATCAATCTTTTGCTTGTTTGTCTCCTCGTAAGCAAGCATTCCATCTTCTGCGAGGACTACTTCATATCCTTCATTTTCCAGATACAGCTTGATAAATTCCGCGATATCCTTATCGTCCTCTGCTACCAGTATTTTGTATTTCATTGTGTTTCTTCCTTTTGTCTTCAATCATTCTCAAAGGTCTTTTAATTCCTGAAAAATATTTTACCACAGCATTTCTTTTTGGTAAACCTGCTACTTCCTGTATGTGCTGTTTCCGGTTTGCGCTGTTTCCGGCAGGCGAAGGTCGCACTCAGAAGCAAAAACGGGATGGCTCACGCCATCCCGAATTATCGGTATAAGAAGGAATGAGGATAAGAGCAATATCAGTTAAGAATAAAAACAGACTCTATTATTGTCTGTATTAAACGTCTGCACATCTCATGGGCAGGACAACTTATTTTGACTTCCTATACCCTCGCGTTTCAGTTGCCAAGGGCATATTAAGCTGCTTTTTTGTCATATACCCTCGCGAATTTTTTGCCAAGGGCACCACAAACCCTTTTTGCTTCATATACCCTCTTTCAAACAATTCGCAACATTTCTTGTGGGTACAGCAGGCGGTTCCGGCTTCATATACCCTTCTCTTATCTAATACCTTGCTTCCATTTCCTTCACTTTGTCATAAAGCATCCGGTTCACGGGCACTTCCAGTCCGTACTGCTTTGCCTTTTCAATAACGGTTCCTGCAAAAAAGTCTACCTCCGAGTATCGCTTTGAGATACCGTCCTGTCTCATAGAAGGCATGCCTTCAGGATTCAAAGTATCCACCAGTGCCACATAAGCCTCCAGGTCTTCTTTTGTCACTCCTGTCTGTGCACATTCCGAAAGCTTTCTTACTTCCTCCATAGCAGCCAGCATCATATCTCTTGCTTCTCCCGGTTTCTGAATGGTTCCGTAGGTTCCTTCTGTTACCATGACCACCTGATTAACACCTACATTCAGCATCCATTTCCCCCAAAGGCGATGAAGAATGTCTTCCTCTACCACATAGGGAATGCCTGCTTCTTTCAATATTTCCACAGTTCTGTCAAGATAAGTCTTTAACGCCTCATAGGGAGTGCCGATTCTAAGTTCCCCCTTATGGGCGTAGGTCAGCTGATTTCCCAGCTTCACCGCATCCATTCCCTGGGCAATGCAGTGAACAATGTGGCCTTTCGGAAAACGCTCTGCCAGAATTTCCTCACTGCTGATACCGTTTAACAGAGATAAAATAATAGTATCTTCTCCCACTGCATCCGCTGCAAGCTCCATCGCTTCCTTTAAGGCTGTTCCCTTCACTGCAAAAATCAGAAGTTCCACAGGCTTTGCCTTAGAAGTCATCTGAAAATCGCATGGACTTCCATTGCAGAACACGCCTTCTTTCTCATATTTCCTGATACGCCTTTCATCTGCCAGAAAGGTCACCGCCTCCCGTCCTAAAGCGGAAGTAATCATGTCTCCATATAAAATTCCGAGGGCACCCATTCCCACAATTGTTATTTTTCTCATATCAAATTCATTCCTTTCCGGCAATTCCCTTGATCACCGCATTCATCATATCAAGAAGCAGCGCAAACAGTATTACTCCCAAAAAGAAATACTGAAAGTTAGAAAAGATAGCTGTGATAAATTGTCCGTCCCCTTCAAACAGTTCACTGATCTTTCCAATAAATTCCGGATTGATGATATCTTTTCGAAGAAGCCACCAGAAGGAACAAAGGGCTGAAAGCAAATCTGTTATTACAGCAGTAACCATAACTCTCTTTGTATACTTTCCGTCAAGCAGCTTTACCACTTCTCTGATAATCCCCAGTGCGCTGAAAATAACGATAATATACCAGGTATTTCTGATTACTTGCGCAGAAAGGATGGGAATCATCTCACCGTCCTTGGTAACCGCGCAGAAAATCTGTGGGCATACCAGAAAAACAATCAGAAATACCACAGAAATTCCGATTCCAAATATGGTTTCTCCTCTGGAAATCTGCTCCTTTTTCTCAGGAACCGGAGGCAAATCCTCAAGTCCGGCATAATTGTCTATAGAAATCCCTTTGTATTCAAAAAAGACAAACAAAATCGTCACAAAAGCGAAGGTCCCCATCATTCCCTGCCAGAGCATTCCAATCCATTGTCCTACGGCATAAATCCAATTTGCAGACTCCCTCTCTCCCATAGCAAAAGATATGATTGCTGCCAGCGTCATGCCAAATGCCACGCATATCAGTACAATTTTCATAACAAAAACATAAGTTGTATAGTAAGGAGGTCCAATCAGCCATTTTTTGCCATCGCCTGCATACTGTTCATAAAGTTCATTTGGTGTTCCAAGCTCGGTGAGTACCACCCGGATATCTTTATCGGAAGGCGTTATTTCCCCGCACCGCTCCTTAAGCATATCCTCAATCAACGTGCGAAGCTCTCTTGCAACATCCTCCCTTGTCCTTAGCGGAAGTCTTTTCGTTGTTGCATAAATATATCTTTCTATTAAATCATTGCTCATTTTTCCATCTCCCTTATTTCCACATATTTAACTGTATTTTTACTTGTTCTGTTCTTCCCCTGCATCAAGCAGCTGGTTCACATTTTGGGAAAAAGTTCTCCAGTTTGCCTTTGCCTTCTGCAAAACGATTCTGCCATCCTCCGTGATGCTGTAATATTTCCTGGGCTTTGCCTCGCTTGTCTCCCACTCACTCTTTAAAAGCCCCTGAGATTCCAGACGGCGCATCAGCGGATAAAGAGTATTGGCCTCCATAGGGATACCATGCTCCTGCAGCTCCTTCACCAGATTGTATCCATACATGGGCTTTTGCAGTTGATTCAACACCAGCAGAATCAAGGTTCCTCTTCTCAATTCCAGAATCAGTCCCGATACAATTTCATCATGATCCATCCTCTCACCTCCCAATGATTTCCCTGCTGTCTGGCAATTATATTTTGTATTAGCTAATAATGTTATATATAATAATACTGTGTATCACACACTATGTCAAGATAAAAATACGATTGCGAATTCAAAAATATTCTGCAATCGTATTTTTGTCTTATTTCATTTTCTTTCTGATATCCGCAAGCCTGTCAAGGGCTGCATTCAGGGTTTCATCCTGCTTTGCAAAGTGGAAACGGATCAGATGATTTACATTCTCCCTGAAAAAGCTGGAGCCCGGCACCGCACCTACTCCTACCTTTCTTGCCAGATCCTCACAGAAAAGATAATCATTCTCATAGCCAAACTCACTGATATCCACAAGAACATAGTAGGCGCCCTGAGGCTCTGTAAACTGCAGTCCGATATCCTTCAGTCCTCCCACAAACAGGTTTTTCATATGGGTATAATGGTCCTGCAGTCCCTGATAATATTCATCACCGAATTTAAGACCAACAACTGCCGCTTCCATAAGAGGCGCCGCCGCACCCACAGTCAGAAAATCATGCACCTTTTTCACCCTGTCGATGATTTCCGGCGGAGCGATCACATAGCCAAGACGCCAACCGGTAATGGAATAAGTCTTGGACAGAGAATTGCACATGATAGTCCTCTCCCTCATTCCCGGAAGAGATGCCATATACGTATGCTCATTTGGCCGATACAGAATATGCTCGTACACCTCGTCGGTAATGACATAGATGTCATATTTCTTCGCCAGATCGGCAATGATCATCAGCTCCTGTCTGGTAAACACCTTTCCACAAGGATTGGAAGGATTGCACAGGATCAGTGCCTTAACTTTCTCCTGCTTTATGGCCTGTTCCAGCTCATCTGCATCAAAATTGAATGCCGGAGGCTTTAAAGGCACATAAATGGGCTGCGCTCCGCTCAGGATCGTATCTGCTCCGTAGTTCTCATAAAAAGGGGAAAAGATTACTACTTTTTCACCCGGATTACATACGCTCATCATGGCAGCCATCATGGCTTCCGTGCTGCCGCAGGTAACAACGATCTCTGTATCGGGATCAATCTTCATCCCTGAAAAATGCTCCTGTTTTGCAGCAAGTGCTTCCCTGAAGTTCTGTGCACCCCAGGTCAATGCATACTGATGTGGTCCTTCCTTTGCCACCTCGGAAAGTCTGTCCGTGATCTCCTTTGGGGGATCAAAGTCGGGAAACCCCTGGGACAGATTGATGGCCCCGTGCTGTAATGAGATTCTTGTCATTCTGCGGATAACGGAATCCGTAAAGTTTGCCGTTCTTGTGCTCAATTCTTTCATGATTTTTTCTCCTTGATCTGTGCTGTGATTTTCTCTATATTCTCCTCTGTCAGGATATATTTTTTATGAAACAGGAATACCGCCACAAGCAGTCCTGCAATGGGCAGTACTGTCATAGTCAGCCGCAGCACCGCCACAGAAGAATCCGCTGCTTTCACTGCGCCTGTAATTGCCGTATCATCACTCAGATTACATACTGTCAGGCAGATCGAAGCAATCAGCGCAGCCACGCCCGATGCCAGCTTCACCACAAAAGTCTGCATGGAAAAAATAACGCTTTCATCCCGGCGTCCGTTTTTCAATTCCCCATAGTCTACCGTATTTGCAAGAAATACCGTGGTCAACACTGTCAACATTCCAAATGCGGCAAAAATGAAAAATCCGGGTATAAACAAAAGTACAATATTTGACATATTGCAAAAAGCCAGTATCAGAAGCACTGCATATCCTGCAATGGCCATCATGATACTTACATAAAATACCTGTATGGTGCTGATAAACCTCCTGATCACCGGGAAGAAGATCATCATGGACAAAATCTGAACCGCGCCACCGAAAGTATTGAATAGGGTATAACTGTTATACCACGTTTCTGTGCCAAAATCATATTTAAAAAAGTAGATAACAAGATTTGAAGTAATATATAAGGAACAATTGATCAGCACTATGGTAATCACCACTGCCATCGCCTGATCATTCTGAATCAGCGCCTTAAACATCTGACCTACCGAAGGAGAATCCACATCCACCGTAGATTTTTCTTTGATCACCATGCAGGTAATCAATGTAAACAGCACAAACAGCACTGCCACAATCAATGCAAACCACCTGAATCCAACGCGCTCATTTCCCCGGCCCAGCGCATAAACACACTTCATCGTGATAATTGTTACAATGGCAGAACCCACGCCTGCACACGACCGGGCAAGTGTGGAAAGGTTCTCCCTCTCTTTTCCTCCCTCTGTAAAAGCGGGAATCATGGACCAGAAAGGAATGTCCATCATGGTGTAAGTCACACCCCAAAGCACGTATGTAATAGCTGCATAAGCCACAAGTCCGCTTCCGTTAAATGATGGCGGGGCGGCAAACATGAGATAAAGAATTACAGCATTCAGCACCGTACCGATCAGCAGCCATGGGCGAAACTTTCCCCATTTCGTCTTTGTTTTTGCAACGATCACACCCATAATCGGATCATTGAAAGCATCAAATGCACGGGCAGCCATCAGAATGATTCCCATTGCAATGGCACTGACTCCTAAAACATCCTGATAATAATAAAGAATATAACTGGCAGAAAGCATGTATACCATATCTTTTCCTACTGCCCCTAAACCGTAAGAAACTTTTTCACCTGTCGACAGCTTCATTTTCCTTCTCCTTTTCCTTTTCACACAGTATAACATTTTTCTCACAGAATTTTAATATTATTTCTTTATTTCCCGCGATGGCTTTGCTATAATTAAATTATCAATCAATATTTTATATCGATACATAATATTCAGACAAATAAGGAGAGCTCTATGGAACATTTTAATCCTTTACTGCAAAACAACAACAGTCCCCAAAAGTTTTTTACCATCGGCGAGATCATGCTTCGTCTGACACCGCCCAATTATGAAAAAATCCGCATGGCAAGCAACTTTGAAGCCAGCTATGGCGGAAGTGAAGCCAACATTGCCCTTGCTCTTGCCAACCTTGGAGTTGACAGCACCTTTTTCAGCGTGGTTCCCAATAACAGCCTCGGAAAAAGTGCCGTACGTATGCTGCGGAGCAACGATGTACACTGCACACCTGTCATTTTAAGCACCCCCGAGGAAACGCCTACTCACCGTCTCGGTACCTACTATCTTGAAACAGGTTACGGAATTCGTGCCAGCAAGGTAACCTATGACCGCAAACACAGCGCCATCACAGAGTACGATTTTAGTAAAGTGGATCTGAATGCACTGCTTGAAGGCTTTGACTGGCTGCACCTGAGCGGTATCACACCGGCTCTTGGTCCCAATTGCCGGGAACTGATCTTAAACAGTCTGAAAACAGCCAAGGAAAAGGGCATGACTGTCAGTTTCGACGGCAACTTCAGGAGCGCATTGTGGAGCTGGGAAGAAGCACGTGATTTCTGCACACAGTGTCTTCCTTACGTGGACGTACTGCTGGGCATTGAGCCTTACCATCTATGGAGAGATGAAAAGGATCACAGCAAGGGAGATTACAAGGACGGCGTACCGCTCCAACCCACTTACGAACAGCAGGATGAAATTTTCCATGCCTTTGTGGAACGTTACCCCAACTTAAAATGCATTGCCCGCCATGTGCGCTATGCTCACAGCGGAAGCGAAAACAGTCTGAAAGCCTTTATGTGGTATGAGGGACACACCTTCGAAAGCCGTCTCTTTACCTTTAACATTCTGGACCGCGTCGGCGGCGGAGATGCTTTTGCCAGTGGTCTTATCTATGCCATGATGCATGATTACAAGGCTATGGATATGATCAACTTTGCCGTGGCAAGCAGCGTGATCAAGCACACCATCCACGGCGATGCCAACATCACCGACGATGCGCAGAGCATCCGCAATCTGATGAATATGAATTATGATATAAAGAGGTAATGTGTTTTGACGTCACAAAAACGCCTGGCACCGCTGGATTTCCATTGGTATCAGGCGCTTTTCTTTTCTCTTATTTTTCGCTAATTCTGAATATCTGTCCCCTGCTCACTTGTCATGCTCTGCTCATTTTGCGTTTCCTCCGCATACCGGGCCCCGGCTACATCAGCGGGCTGCTCTGTTCTGTAATAGCGAAGCTGCAGGAAATCCTGATAATTTTTGCGGTACAGCTTCATAAGTTCATCAGAGTAACCGACCACTGCTCTGGGCATAGTTTCGATCATATACTTAAGTATCTCACCGCCCACGGTTTCATTGGGTATGTTAATGCCGGATGCTTTCTTGCTGTTCATCTGATAAACAAGTATCTGATAGGAAGTACCTGTCTTGATACCGTTAGTTCTGTGGGTCGTATTCTGCTGATAAGCCCATATAATCTGATCGTTCACAATGAGCCGGGGCTTGCTCCCTGCCAAAAAGAACGTAAGCCTTTTACCGATGCGCAGGTCATTTTTTTTGTTAAAGACTCTGGCACTCTCATATTCATATTCAACATCCATTTCACTTAAACCGGAGTTTTCCATCTGCTTTTTAAATGAGGAAAGACCGCCCCCTGCCATGGCATAGATCAGTGCGATCAACCCGGCAAGTATAAAGATACCCCCGAGAGCAATAATTACATAAACAGAACTTGCAGCGCCTCCTGTCAGTGCACCTACACTGATATAATAGGGCAGCGTATATTCTTCCACTTCCTCCTCTGTCCAGCCGGATTCCAGAAAATAATCTTTAAAATATTCATACTCCTCCGAAGACATCCTGTTAATGGCTCCCGAATATTGGATAGGGTCTGAATACTCATAATTATAAGCCGCCACCGCCATTGCTTCCATTTTCGATTCATCAACAGCAGAAACCTTGATACCCATATACTTATAATCTTCACTGTTCTCATCACCCGTCCATATGACATAGTACAAATTTGTGGTACGGGTGATATGAGTCTTGGTATTTTCTTCATATTCCTCTATAAAAGCCCCGAAATTTATATCAATAGAAGCATCTACGATTAAATCCTCATTAATCTCATCCGGTTCCAGCGTTTCAAATTTGACATGTCCTCTCATCAGTGATTTCAGGTTTGAAAATTCAATTCCGATAAGCGCAAGTCCCATAACCATAAGAACAATCACGGACGGAAGAATTTTCTTCACACTTCTCTTCTTTAGTCTTTCTAACATCACATTCTCCCTCTTCCCTTCTATTTATCTTGAACTTTTCAAGCACAGGGAAAGTATATCACACCTTTTTGAAAATCACAATTTCATGAATAAATGTTTATTTTTCTTTTATGTCAACGGTTATTTCTATCATGAGAAAGCGAAACTTGCGCCGGGTTGTCGATCAGTTTCCCATCTTTGTCAAAGCGGGAACCGTGGCAGGGGCAGTCAAAGCTTTCCTCATCCGGATTCCACGTAAGCCGGCACCCCATATGCGGACATTTCCTGTCCTTTTCACTGAACATTCCCTTAGAAAGCCCTGCAATGCTTTGACCTGTATCCACAAGCAGATTTTTAATGGAAGCCCTAAGCAGAAGCCTCTGAGGGGTAAATATATTTTCATAGGGATTTCTTCTTCCGTGTATCTGATCATTGATGATCATGGCTGAAACCATGGAAGATGTCATACCCCATTTGTTAAATCCTGTTGCAGCATACCAGTACGGGCGCATGACAGAATATTTCCCGATAAAAGGAATGGAATCATGAGTCATACAATCCTGGGCTGCCCAATGTGCCGCTTCTGTTCTGTCCGGATAATAGACCTTTGCCTTCTCTCTGAGATAAGAAAATCCTTCCGCCACGCATCCCCGGCACTGTATTTCATTTCCTTTTTGTTTCCCTGTTCTGTGAGCGCCTCCTCCAAGCAAAAGCATTTCCCCTGCACTCCTTAATGAAAGACCGCCCTCATCAATGCTGTAGAACATCCCGCTAAGCTTCTTTTGACCGGAAAGTGCCAGCACATAGCTTCTTTCCTGATGCTGCCGAAAAGGATATAATCCCGGAACAATAAGAAAAGGATAGTGAGTTGCAAACACGATATTCTCTGCTGTTATATTCCCTTTATCCGTAAGAATCACATGCTCTTCCACAGACAAAACTTTTGTCTTTTCATAGATTACGAGCTTCTCTGACAATTGCTTTACAAACTTCAGGGGATGAAATTGCGCCTGATTTTCAAAACATACTGCTCCTGCTGCCTCAAGGGGAAGCTCTTTCAGCTCACTTCCTTTCAAAAAGCATGCTTCTATTCCAAGATTTCCTGCGGCTTTTGCTTCTCTTTCCAGTTCCTCAATTCTTGCCTTATCGGTAGAATATAAACAGGCAGGAAGCTTTTGAAACTCACAGTCTATCTCTTCTTCCCTGATGATTCTTTCATAAAATTTAATGGCATCCTCGTTTGCCATGGCATAACCCCTGGCTCTCTCTTCACCGGCTTTTTTTATCATTTTGTCATAGATCATGCCGTGCTGGCTGGTGATCTTGGCTGTTGTGTTCTTCGTCTGCCCGCCTGCGATTCTGTCCCCCTCAACGACAATAACATCCATTCCCTCTTTTTTCAAAAAATAGGCAATGAGGATTCCCGCCATTCCTGCTCCGATCACCGCCGTCTGCACCCTGATATTCTCATGAAGTGCTTTTCTTTCCGGTATCTGTGTTTCTTCATTCCATATTGATGTCATAGCTGCATTTCCTTTACGTCTCTTTCTCTATAGTTTTTGCAGTTTTGACCTTACTATTCATTTATTACAGTATATGCAAATTTTTCTATTTGATACCCTTTAAAATAATACATACAATTTATTTTACTACTCTATTTCAAATTTTTATTCCCAATTTTCCACTTTCTCTTCCGAACACCACTCCTTCGCAAAGCATAAAATATACTAACTCAAAAGAAAAGGAAATTATCATGTATCTGCTTTGGGGAATCCTGTTTCTGATCCTTATTACGTTTTTCTGTATCAATCTGTTTCGCAGAAAAAAGATCATAAAAAAGATTCGTTCCATGTGTATGAATGAAAAATGCAGCACACTGGATCGGCTCATTGAACCTTTTGGTTATGCCTATGTTCCTTCTCAGGATCTCTTTACCTCCCGCCTCGATGCCTGGCAGCGGGATTTCGGATACTGCACTCTCTATGACAAGGCAGCCTACCGCTTCCATATGATCTTTGACTGCTTACCTGTCTACTTCAACTATCATGGAAGGACCTGGCTTATCGAGTTCTGGAAAGGACAATACGGCATTAATACAGGCTGTGAGATTGGAGTATATTATGCAGACCGCATACTGCGGGAAGACGAACTGGAGACGACACTTTTTAAATGTGCAGAGGATAAAGATATGCTGAAGATGTCTTTCTATCTGATCAGAAACCATCAGCCCATCGCCCATCTGTGTGCAAAACACTGGTGGCTTACCGCCTTTGCCATGGGCTGTTTCTCTGACCCTTCCGACTTGTCACTGCATGCACTTATCACCTTTCCGACAGTTGAGATGGCGGTTGCTTTTGCCTGCGGTCTGGATAAAGCCGGCTGCAAGCCGGAGGAAACCTGCATCCGCCGCAATGAAGTTACTTTTAACTTTGAAAAAATTCCACCAAAGCCGGGAAAAGCACACAGACTGCAAATCCATTTCATCCAGAGGGTCAATCATTTCTGGTGCCGTGTGTATTTATCCGTAACCGGCCCTTTTTGCCTCTCTGTAGACAGACTGCTTTATCTTTATTACTATCTGCCTTTTGCATTCCGCAAAATGCTTCGTATCAGAAAATATAAAAAAAAAATCTGCCCTCTGACCGGCAGCCCACAGAAACGGAGGTTTTTATGAGTTACTATACCCGTCTCCACAAATCCTTTGAGGGAGCCTTAAGGCTCCCTCTGGATCAATCTTCCAAATATGTCCTGTTCAGCGACTGCCATCGCGGAAGCGGCACCGCAAACGATAATTTCATGAAAAATCAAAATCTCTACTTTGCCGCCCTGCAGCACTACTACCAGACAGGTTATACCTGTATTGAACTGGGAGACGGTGATGAATTGTGGGAAAACCGTAGCATGAAACAGATCATAGAAGCGCATGAAAGCGTATTTTATCTTCTCTCCTGTTTTCACAGACAGGGGCGTCTTCATATGCTCTACGGCAACCATGATATGGTGAAAAAAGATAAGCGCTATACCATCAGAAACTGCAGCACTTACTCCTGCTGCTGCGGGAACACTCCCCACCTGATGGATCAGCCTCTCTGGCCCGATTTGAAATTCCATGCAGGGATTATTCTGGAAAATACCCTTTCTCCCTACGCTAGGGATATTTACCTTACTCATGGTCATCAGGCAGATGTGTTTAATTCCACTTTCTGGCGCTTTTCCCGTTTTCTTGTCAGGTATCTCTGGAAGCCCCTTGAGCACTACGGTGTCCTTGACCCCACCAGTGCCGCCAAAAACTACACCAAAAAGCAAAAGACCGAACGGCGGCTGCAAGCCTTTGCCAGACAGGAAAATATCATTCTGATCACCGGTCATACACACCGCCCCACTCTTTCCGAAACCGAAATGTATTATTGTAACAGCGGAAGCTGTGTACACCCTTACAGCATTACCTGTCTGGAAATTGACAGGATGAATATCACACTGGTGAAATGGTTTCTTGCAACCAGACCCGATATGAGCCTGTATGTGACAAGGGAAGTCCTGTCCGGTCCGTTTCCTCTCTATGAAAAAGCATAATAGGCCTGTTTTATCTATTTTTATATCAAAACATCCCTTGCCGCTTTCTGATTGTCTTTTAAATAAACCGTTACTTTATTGGAAGCATCACAGGTAGCCAGCAAAACATCCTCTACCTGTTTTGCCCCCTGGGCTTTGATCTGGCCATGCAGCCACTTTTCGTCATTGCCTGTATGCTTCAGATTATCCTCCATGATCTTCCCATCCAGAATTACATTTGCCACCATACAGTCCTCGCTTGGTGAAAGCTCCATATCTGAGGGTGTAAGCGGACGGTCCGAAGCTTTGGGCAGGAAACTTATTTTCCCGTTTCCTTCCAGTATCGCCGTTTCCAGCTTTGAAATATCAAAATATCCGTTTACCCGGCACTGAACCAGAAATTCTGTCACGTCAATTTTTGCTTTTTTCAGATTTTCCCGGTAAAGCTCTCCGTTATTTAAAAGGATAAGCGGTGCTCCCTCGATCACCCTTCTCGCCTTGATGGATTTCGAAGTGAACCAGGACAAAAAAAGCGCCGCCAGCGCGTAGACGACCATAGCCGTCAGAGGCTGCACAAAATTTGACTCCAGAGAAGTTGCCATCTCCGCCGCAATGGAACCGATAGTGATGCCGTTGATATAGTCAAACATACTCATCTGGGACATCTGCCGATACCCCATTAATTTAGTGAGAATAAAAATTGCAACGATAGAACCGAGAGAAAGAGCAATGATATATAATACTTCTGCCATGTTCTGTCATGAAGCCTCCTTGAATTTCCAATTTAGTCCGTTTTGCTTTTAGCATATGGAGATTCAGGAATTTTATACATTACCCGGTTCTGCTGTACATTGTACATATACTTAAGATGCGTATCGCTGTTTTCTTCCGGCAGATGCATCAATCTCTCCCTGCAGCAGATGCATCAATCTCTCCCGCAAGTTCAAAGCCCTTCTTTGCCGCAATGACAGCAATAATCTCATTAATCACAGCCGCAGCCGCAATGGTTCCTTTCACAATCACGGCAAGCCCGGATTCACCGCCGCCTTCCAGCGTAGCACAGACAATTCCGGTAAACACCAGCGAAACTCCCGAGTGGGGAAGCAAAGTAAAGCCAAGATATTTCTGCACCGTTTGGGGCATTTTCATCAGTCCTGCACCAAATCTTGCGCCAAAATATTTCCCGCATGCTCTAAATGCAATATAAAGAAAAGTGTATAATCCTGCTCCCAGAATCAGGTGATAATCAAGAGGCGCACCCAGATCAACAATGGCGCCCAAAAGACAGATTGCCAAAATAGGATGAAAATAACCGGTCACCCGGGTCAAGCTTTCCTCCGGTATCATATTGGTAAATGATGCGGAAAAAGCAACGCCAAGCAACATATAGTTCAGTGAGATATTGGTAAATACCTTTGTATTCAGAAGATATCCGGCGATCACCGTCACTGTGATTCCGGCAAGCAAAATGGTCAGCGTCATTGCTTTTCCCTCTGCTTTTTTCAAAAACACACCGGCTATCAACCCTACCGCTGCTCCCACAACAACAGGCAAAAAAATCATGACCGGAATCATGACAAGCGACATACTTCCGCCGGATACTTTTCTTGCGATAAAGGAATTGACTGTAAAAAACACTGCAATCCCCACAATATCATCAAGCACCGCCATGGGAAGCAGCGTATCCGTTACCGGCCCTTTTGTATGAAATTCACTGACAACAGACAGAGCAGGTGCAGGCGCCGTTGCAAGAGCGATACCGCCAAATGCAAAGGCCAGATAGACGGGAATTCCTATCCACTGAAAAACGATTCCAAACACCAGAGAGACAATCGCAAATGTTCCGAGAGACTGTGTCAGCGTCGTGACCATCAGCGCCTTGCCGTAGCTTTTGATTCTCTTCCACACAAGCTCTGTTCCCAGCATTAATCCAAAAGCACACTGCATCCACATAATGACTGCTTTATACCATGCCGCATCAAGAAGCTTCTGCGGGAGAAGTCCCATGGCATTCGGTCCCAGTATCATTCCCGCAATCAGCCATCCCAAAATAGCAGGCAGCTTTAATCTGCTGACTGCTTTTCCTGCCAGAAAAGCAATCAAAAGAACTGCAACCCAATAAAATAAATTTAACATTCCTCATTTCCTCCTTTTGCGATGCCATAAAGCATCAGATCAAATATCCTGTGTATATTCATTTCATGTAATGCCAGCTGTTCCTGAAAAGACATTTTTCCTTTTAACTCATGCATAAAGCTCAGATTATATATTTTCTGAATTTCCAGAAAATAATTTAGTGCTTCCTCCTCTGTCACCCCTTCTCTGAGTTCAAACCGGGATAGCTCCTTTTTAAAAATCTTTATATTTAATTTTTCAAATTCGGAGAATATCTGTCCTATCTTCTTTTGAAGCTGATCAGGCGGATGCGTACGCGCCTCCAAAAAGATACAGGCTTCCGATTCATACTCCTGAAAGAATTTCCTTCGCGCACTCATATATTCCACAAATCCTTCATCCGCCTTTTCGGAAAGAACATATGCAATCAACTCATCACAGCTTCTCCTTACACATTCCAGATACAGTTCCTCTTTATCTTTAAAATTATGATAAATCAGTCCTTTATTAATCCCTGTCTTGCAAATATTATTCACCGAACCGGCCGCAAAGCCGTTTGCTGCAAATTCCCGCATGGCTGCCTGAAAAATCCTGTTCCTTGTGATTTCCGTTTTTTCCTCTTTTTTCACGCTTTCACCTCATAATTTTGGAAGTTCTTCAATAAGCTTGCTGCATTTTATATAAAATTGACCACATGGTTAATAATACAACTTGTTAACCATGTGGTCAATATCATTGCCCGCCGTGATGCATGTCTAAAAGCATCTAAATCTTGTACCACACCCCAAAATATAATATAATTTATTTCGTACCTGTTGATTAAAACAAAAAAGAAAGTTTGAAAAAATGAGCCACCAAATTGCTATTTGCGACGATGACAGTATCACTTCATCCTATATAAAGACCCTTGTTGAAAACTGGGCTGTCGATCACGGTTTCCCTGTTTCTATCCGGATATTTCCATCGGCAGAAGCATTCCTTTTTCATTATGCTGATCACAAAGAGTATGATATCCTGCTTCTTGATATAGAAATGGGAGAATTAAGCGGCATTGAACTGGCGAAAAATATCCGCAAAGACAATGAATCGGTACAGATTATATTCATCACAGGCTATTCTGATTTCATTTCAGAAGGTTACGAGGTTTCCGCTCTTCATTACCTGTTAAAACCTGTTTCCAGCGAAAAACTGGGACAGGTGCTGGATAAGGCAGTAAGAAATCTTGCACATAAAAAGAAAGCACTCTTTATTCCTGTAGACAACGAAATGATACGTATTATCCTGGACGACATTCAGTATGTAGAAGCTTTTGATCATCGGATTGAAATCGTAACCGCAGACAATACTTTTTTGTTAAAACTACCTCTACATGAAATGGAACATAAGCTGAATGAGGATTTTATCCGCATCCATCGCGGCTATATCGTTAATCTGCATTATATCAAAAGAATCACCCGCACCGATATCGTTTTGGATTCCGGGAAGACCCTTCCGGTATCACGGCGCATGTATGCGTCTGTCAATCGGGCTATCATAAAATATTGCGCCGGAGGAATGGAATTATGACTTATCTCTATATCGCTGCTGCGGCAGTTATTCTTCTGCCCCTTCTCTGGCTTATTGTACAAAAATATATGAACATACTGGTAGAACGCCGTATTGCCACTTGGCAGAATGACCTCGTTAAGCGCCACTGTGACGAAGTAGAAAACATATATCGCCAAATGCGTGGCTGGCATCACGATTATCACAACCATATCCAGACCTTGAAAGCATGCCTTGCCCAGGATCGAAAAAAGGAGCTTTCCGAATATCTGGATGCGCTGGATACTGATCTTGTTAGTGTTGATACCGTACTAAAGACAGGAAATGTAATGGTAGACGCTATTTTAAACAGCAAAATTTCTCTTGCTCGTTCAAAAGATATTTCTGTCAATGCCAAAGCAGTTGTGCCTGAAAATCTGTCTATTACAAATATTGATTTGTGCGTTGTTATCGGAAATCTTCTCGATAACGCCATCGAAGCATGCATGAAGCAGAATGACAAGGCAGAACGCTTTATCCGAATCTACATTGGTATGCACAAAGAGCTTTTCTATCTTTCCGTTACCAACTCCGTAGGCGGCAACGTAAAAAAACGAAACTCCGGACAGAAAAATCCCATTTACCTTTCCACCAAAGGCAAAGAAGGACATGGATTGGGGCTCATCCGTATTGACAAAATTGTTGATAAATACAACGGGTTTATTGATCGTCAGAATGAACCCGGTGTATTTGCCACCGAGGTCCTGTTACCACTTGCGCGCGAATCATGACCGTTCGCGTACACTTTTTATTTTTCAGATGAAAAAATGATATCCTTTCATCAGGAGGAATGTCATATGAAAATGAAAAAGAAAAATAAACCAAAATACAGTGTTATCAAAAATATTCTGTTTCTCGTCAGAGATATGGCAAAATCGCATCCGCTATTGATTTTTTTTCTGTTGCTTGAGATGACTTTGTCAGTGATTTCACCGGTGCTCAACCTGTATGTACCAAAAGTTGCCTTAGAGTTGGTAACAAATGAGGCAAACAAAGATCAAATACTTTTGTCCCTCGGATTTATCGGTCTTGCCATGACGCTCTCCATGGCACTTTCCGGCATGGCAGGAGAAGGAAAGTTCTGGATGTACCATCATATGCGGCTAATCTATCAATATCGACTATTTCTTCAATCTCTTGACTGCGATTACGCGAACATTGAAAGCGTTGATGGACGCACAAAATATGCCCGTGCGGTAGAGCCTCTCATGATGGGAGATTCATCCGGGATATGCAAAATGATTGTTTTTGCGCTGGACATTTTTATAGCGGTCGCAACCTTTATCATTTACTCCACCATCATTTCCGCATTAAATATCTTTATCGTGGCAGTTCTTGTGTTCCTATCCTTCCTCAACTTTTTTGCGGTACGTAATGCCCAAAACTTTGAGCAACAAAACAGAAGTGCAACGGCCACGCTCTCCAGACAGATGAATTATGTGGAATCCGTCTCTAATGACTGGCGCTTTGGTAAGGATATCCGTCTCTATCATATGGGAGACTGGCTCCTTTCCGTAAAAGAACTTCTGCTCAAAGCATATACTGCATTGAATCAGAAAATCCGTAACCACTATTTTGCAGCAGGGGTAATCAATGCGCTGACCCTTTTTTTACGTGACAGTCTCGCTTACGGATATCTGATTTTTGCTGCTTCCACCGGCAGAATTACAATAGGCGATTTTGTACTATATTTTGGAGCTGTTACCGGATTTTCCAGCTTTTTCGGACGAATCATCAATGACATCAATGAACTGAACGGTGCCAATCTACAGTTAAATGACTTACGCGCTTTTCTCGATAATACGGATGCACCGTCCCCTGATTCACCCGCTCCTTTACCCACCAAAGAAACACTTTCCATTGAGTTTTTGCATGTATATTTTTCGTATTCCAAAGGCAGCAAACCGATACTCCGGGATTTCTGTATGAAGATACATCCCGGTGAAAAAATTGCACTGGTAGGTGTTAACGGTGCCGGTAAAACTACCATTATCAAACTTCTGTGTGGTTTTTACAAGCCCGACAGCGGTAAAATTCTCATTGACAATATTAATATCAATCAATACCGGAAAGAGGATTTATACACATTGTTTTCAACGGTTTTTCAGGACATTTTTATTCCTCCCTTTACTGTAGCGGAAAATGTGTCAATGCAGCCCCTTGATAAGACAGATATGGCACGTGTGGAAGAATGTCTGCAACAGGCAGGAATTTATGATGCAATCTATGAATATCCGGACAATACACGTTCCTATATGCTCAAAGAGATTCATGATGGCATTATGCTCTCCGGCGGTCAACAACAGAAACTTTTACTGGCACGCGCCCTTTACAAAGATGCGCCGATTCTGATTCTGGATGAACCTACTGCTGCTCTTGATCCCATTGCGGAAAGTGAGACTTATGAAAACTTTCACAAATTATCTCTCCAAAAAACATCCATTTTTATTTCACACCGCCTTGCAAGCACTCGCTTCTGCGATCGGATTCTTTTTCTTCAAGATGGAACTGTGAAAGAAAACGGCAGCCATGAAGAACTATTATCGCTTGGCGGCAACTATGCTCAGATGTATGAATTGCAGAGCCATTATTACAAAGAGGAAGGAGTTTCTCTCAATGCGTAAAAGTTTCAAAGAAATCTACGACTTATTGAAAATAATCTGGCAACTTGAAAGAATTGTTTTGATTCTCACCTTTTTCTGTTCACTAATCAGTGCAGTCACACCCTTTATCGGGATATTACTTTCTGCGTATATTCTGGATGCGCTGACCGCCGGTATCGATATGCAGAATCTGATTATTAATGCTGTGTTGGCAGTGTCCGGTATCTTCCTGCTTACAGTCCTGAATGCCTATATGTCTGAAATCAAAGAAGTCCACACAGATATCTGCTATCGAAAATATAACATGAAAATAGGTGTACAAACTTTGCGGATGGACTATGAACTACTTAACAGTCCACTTGTCAACGATATTCTTGCAAGAATTCGAAATGATAATAACTGGGGCGGTTTTTATCATGTGCTTGAGCTTCTTCCCCAGCTTTCCGGCAGTCTGATCGGCTTTTTCACCTCCGTTATCATCCTGTTTCCGCTGTGCATAAGTGGGACGTCATTTCATAATTTTCTTTTTCTTTTGTTACTTTCTATTTTTGCTCTGATCATAATCGGAAATGGTCTGTTTGCCACAAAAACCGGTAAAAATCGTAATATTTTTTTAGAAAAAATGTTAGAAAAAAAGAGGTTTTCTGATTATTTTCTCTATCGGGGCATCGATTATGCATCAGGAAAGGATATCCGCCTCTATCATGCAAAATCACTGATCAAAAAATACTGCGACAGTGATTTCCCCGGCAAAGATTATCTAGTTTCCGCAACCGGATACAACGCTCAGATTGGATTTTCCGGCGGCTTTTCCTCCGGACTACTTATGACAGCTTCTTATCTGTTTGTGGTTCTGCAAGCAGTTTCCGGTGCCTTTGGCATTGGCTCTGTTGTAAAATATGCCTCCACAATTTATCAGTTTGCCACACAACTCAACAATACCATCAGTGCCTTTACCGAATGTGCCATTGCCTCCGGCCGTCAGAAATCAACATTGGAATATATTAATGTACCTGATGTGCTTTATAAAGGTAGTCTGCCTGTAGAAAAGCGTGAGGACAACGAATATGAAATTGCGTTTCACAATGTTTCTTTCCGGTATCCGGGAACAGAGAAAGATGTCCTTAAAAATGTATCATTGAAATTTAAGATTGGGAAAAGACTGGCAGTAGTTGGAATGAACGGTTCCGGCAAAACTACCATGATTAAACTTCTCTGCCGGCTTTACGATCCCACCGAAGGTGAAATTACCTTAAATGGTATTAATATTAAAAAATATCGTTATGAGGAATATATGCAAATTTTTTCTGTGGTTTTTCAGGATTTTAAGCTTTTTTCCTTTTCCTTGGGACAAAATGTTGCCGCCAATGTCAATGTGGATAAAGAAAAGGCAAAAGAATGCCTATGCAAAGCAGGACTGTCACAGCGGCTCTCCGCAATGCCAAATGGACTTGACACCATACTATTCAAAGACTTCGAACCGGATGGCATGGAAATCTCCGGAGGTGAAGCCCAAAAAATTGCCCTTGCCCGTGCCCTGTACAAAAATGCGCCCTTCATCATTCTGGACGAACCCACTGCTGCTCTGGATCCAATTTCAGAATATGAAATTTATTCCAAATTCAACGAAATTGTGCGAGATAAGACAGCGATTTATATATCACACCGCCTCTCATCCTGTCGATTCTGCGATGAGATTCTTGTATTTGACCAAGGCAGAATTGTTCAGCATGGCAATCATAAAACTTTAGTGGCAGATATGTCCGGCAAATATTACGAGCTCTGGCATGCCCAGGCACAGTATTATATGTCATAATCAAAAAAATCAATCAATAGTGATCTGGTGTACATGCGCTATTGATTGATTTTTCTACTTTTATCAAATATCTATATATATTTTGCTTCAAACTCATCCACCGGCATGGGTTTTGCATAGTAAAAGCCCTGCGCCGTATTACAGCCGCAGCTCTCCAAAAACTCCGCCTGCTCCTTTGTTTCAACGCCCTCCGCAACCATATCAAGTCCGATTGCTTTGGTCATCCCGATTGTATATTTCACAATCTTCTGTCCCCTATCCGAACCGATAAAATCACTCAAAAACATACGATCAAACTTGATCACGTCAAACCTTGTGTCCTTCAACATATTAAGCGAAGAATAACCGGAGCCGAAATCATCCATCAGAAGGGTGAATCCATGCTCCTTCAACAGCTTCAGACTCCCGGCAATCCCTGCCTCATCCACCGTCTCCGTGATCTCAATCTCCAGACAGGACTTGGGAATATCATATTTTTCAACAAGTCCGTCCAGCACCCTGATAAAATCCGTGTTCTTTAAATGCTTTCGGGATACATTGACGGAAACCGGCAACGGTGTTATCCCCGCATCAATCCACTTGCGGATCAGTTTACACGCCTCTTCCCAGATATACTGATCCATTTTTACCACAAAACCGTTCTTCTCAAAAACCGGAACGAAATCATTCGGCGGCACAATGCCATGCCCGGGCATGATCCACCTTACCAGTGCCTCCGCACCCGTAGCTCTGCTGTCGGAAATATTGAATTTGGGCTGCAGATACATGACAAACTCACCGCTTTCCAGCGCCTGATTCATATTGTCTTCAATAAACTTGCTGGCAGAAATATTTTTCTTCAGATCCGTCTGGTAAAAAGCCACCTTTTCCAGAGCATTGCTCTTAATGTTCTGTCTTGCCATGGCAGCGGCATCTCCGTACTGACGAAGTCCCCCCGTCAGATCACCGATATAGCAGATGCCGTAAACAAGACGATACTGCATATCGTCATATCCGAGCAGATGACTGTCCAGAAGCTCCACAAAATCATACAGACTCTGCTCATTCTCATAGGGCGTGATGATCATGAATACATCTGCAGACAACCTGCTGTATATCTGGTATTTATTGCATATCACCTTAAGCGTTGCCACGAAAAAATTGAGCAGCGCATCTGCTTTTTTCTCACCATAATCTGCAATGACCATCTTAAATTTCGGCACATCAAACTGCACTACGGCAAACTTCATATCCGGGTTCGCCTTTATCAATTCTATGCCCTGCTTCTGAATCAGCATGGGGTCTCTGTCTGAGGTAAAAGTCTCCGCAATCCGGATACGGTGTACTTCCTTGACATCCAGCGGATCCGTCATGACAAAAATCCTGACGATTTTTTCCTTTTCACGCTCCAGCCAGCATTCTATATTCTGATAGATATAGGAGCCGTTTTCCGCAAGCAGTCTTACGGCTACAGTCACCTTTTCCTCGTCCCTGGCAATCCCGCAGGGTTTCCCCTCCATGGCTGCCTGAAGCTGATCCAGAAAGATCAAGAACGTAGATAGATCATCCTGATACACCCATTCCTTCAGTTGAAACAGATCCAGCTTTGACAAATCGGCATCCTTTAAAACCTTACACTTCTCTGTCGCCGTATGCCAGCCGCTCTCCTTCTCCCAGAGCATGATCAGTATATCCTCCCTGGCAGTGATATAGTCAAACATCTTTTGCATTATTTCCATAAGAAATACCCCTTCCTATCTTCTGCGCAGTCTTGAAAGCCTGAGATTCGTGTTATAAAAATCCTTGGTAGAGCATCCTGCTCTTCCGCCCCCTGCACAGGCACATGCGCAGGCGCAGGCACAAGCACAGGAGCTGTGGGCACAGGAGCTGTGTCTTGTCGTACCGGAGGTACTGCGCGGTCTTGGCACATTCACCACATTCACTCTGATAAAGGTATTGGGATGACCGGTATACGCAAATTCTCCTGTCTTGTCATATTTCAAAATATCCTTTTCGTTATCCGCCACGTTCTCCTCCGTGACGGTCTCTTCACTTTTCACAAAGCTTCGTCCACAGTAGGAGCAGAATTTCTGTCCCTCCTGTCTGGTACCCCCACATCCCTGGCATACCGGATAGTATTCTATTTTTGTTCTTGTAACCTTTTTCGTGGTTCCCGTTCCGAAATTGGCGGAAACAGAATACAAAGCTTTTGAAATACTTGCTATGATAACACCAAATACCACAATCGGAACAAGGCAGGTTACAAGGCAAGTAATTACTGAGAGAATACCTACAATCAGCGGCTCCTCCCCCTCTTCTTCCATATTCTTTGTCACATCAAACTCGAAGGCATCATTGGGATAAGTGACTTCCACCGTAAATTTTTCTCCCTTTGAAAGAGAGGTATTCCACACATTGTATCCATCCTCCACCAGGCAATTCGGTGACCACACCGATGCCTTATCGTTGTTCCATCTGATGGTGAGATTATCCACCCTGATGTCGTCAAACCATCCCGGCGTAAAAGAATAAACCGTATAACCTTCCTCATCCCTGTTCATCTGATACATATAATCCTGTACCACATAGAACTGAAAATGGACTGTCTCCCCCTCATAATAGTTATCATCGAAATAGACTTCCGCAAAGCTTCCTCCCGAACTGCTCATGGAGATAGAACTGATATTATCACTCAGCGCACCGTAAGAATCATATCTGTTATTGGGAATTCCGATTTTTACCCAGGAAAGGGGACCTGCCGAATCGGATTCAAGCACAAGCCAGGAGATATCATAAATGATGGTAAGGGTTGCATCCTGATTTACGTCCACGGTAATACTATAATCAAGAATCTCATCTGTCTCCGAAGCGGCCTTTACCCTTGCCCCCGGCAAAAGGAGCAAAACCAGCATCAGACACAGCATTCCAAATAATCTGCTTCTCCTCATCCTATTCCCACCTCCTAAGCGGACATTCCCCCAGCATCTTTGCACTGTAGGTTCGCTTTTGTACACACTTTTCACTGTTCCAGATATCCTCCCAGGAATCTGTCAGCATATTCCCCAACGGCTCACCTGAAAGATCACTCTGGCAGGGCACCACATGACCCGAAGGTGTGACTGCCATGTTGCTGAGGCAGGCACCGCAGCTTGGCATCATCAACCCATACTCTTTGAAAAATTCCTCAGGAATCCAGCCGGGAGAGGTAAAGCTGATCTCCATACCGTTCCTATGGCAATAGCCTACCGCCTCCTTCAGAATTTCCTGTATCTGCTCACCGGTAAGCTGCAGGCTGACCGACGCATCTTCTGTGGCATTTCCCGTGGTGATCAGCCCCGAGCAGGTCACATACCTGACTCCCTTTTCCTTTAAAAAGGCAAGTGTTTTTACATACTCTCTGTTCAGCGTGCAAAGCGGCGTATTGATGCTGATGTTAAGTCCTTCCGCAATGGCATTTTCAATCCCCTGCACGGTATTTTGGTACTGGCTTGCTCCCACCAGCGCATTATGTATTTCCTCTTCACAGGAATAAAAGGTGATCTGCATACTGTCAAGAGACGCCTTTTTCAGTTCCCGGCAGTAATCCTTCGTGAGTTTGATGCCGTTTGTGTTGAGCCTCGTCACAAACCACTTGGAATAATCAATCAGTTCTGCCAGATCCTCCCGCATGGTAGGTTCTCCTCCGGTAAAGGTGATCTGCGGGATTCCTGCCTCACGACATTTGTCAATGATCATTTTCCAGTCTTTTGTGTCTCTCTCCTTTTCCTCCGCCAGCTCCTGTCCTGCCGCGTAGCAGTGTACACATTTCTGATTGCAGTGCCAGTTTCCATCCTTTTTCATGGCACTGACCAGAAGATCCATTCTGTGAGGCGCTTTCATATACGGAGCATACTCTCCGATACTGATATACTCAATACTCTCATCTACCGGCTCCCCATAGGCAATCTGGGTGAAGGTTTTCATGATGGTGTAAATATCATTTTGCAGTATCTTTTTACTGAGAAAGGGATATACTCTGCGCACGCTTTTACAGGTGTTATTCAGAATAGTTTTTGTTTCATCCTCCGATATCTCCCTTCCACTGTACTTATTTACTTCCCTGATAAACTCTGCCAACAAAATCGTCCATGAGGTGTTTACCGGAATGATATCCTGTCCGTTGATAATGGCGATGCTCGCTGCCGGTTCCTCCCCCACTATAACCGGAGGAATCAGATGAATTCTGACAACTCCCGGTCCTTCCGGATTGAGGGTGGTGTGAAGCACCTCGTTTAAATGATTCTTTATGTAACTGATGACTCTCTTTGATGGTTTCATCCTATATTCTCCCCCTGCTGTGCTATTCCAGTATGGTAAAAGCGAGATTGTACATATCTCCTGCATCCACCGTATTTCTGATATAATTTTCCTCATCCGGCTCATAGCGGACGTATTTTTCAACTTCCTCGATCAGCGCAAGATAAGCTACCATGACCGCATAACGAATCTCTTCTTCCTCTCCCGCTTCGATGGGGATCTTTGCACTCCTGTTATAGACTGCAATCTCCTTTTTCTTCTCTCCAAGGCTCGCCTTCTGTCCCGCTCCCTGCGTGATAAAATCACCGATGGGGTCTCCGTAGAAGCTTCTCTCCGGATCGATCCACACAATATCTCCCCGGTCATAAAGAACATTGCTGTCCCATAGATCAAAGTTGACCATGGAGCACCTTACTCTCTCCAATATGTTCTTATGCCTGTCAATACAGGAAAGCAGCCTGTACCCATCCGGCGTGCTTTTGCCCATCTGCTCACAGTCCGCAATCAGGGCGGACACCATGGTCCGTATTGCTTCATACCAGTTATGGTGCAGTCCCATCTGGATATATCCGAATTTGTCATGATGGATTCCGTGTATCTGCGCCAGCATTCCAAGCTTTTCTTCCTGTACCCGCACTCTCTCACTCTCCGACATCTCCACTGCCCACAGAGGTTCTCCCCTCATCATCTCCATAATAAAGCAGGAAGTGGGAACTATGTCACGAGAAAAGTCAAAAGCGTAAATCTCCGGCACGTGAATGGTGGTATTTTCGCTGATCTGCCGATACCAGTAAACCTCCGATTTCATCATGTTCTTCTCGTAGGTCAGTACTCTTGCCGTATCCGGCGGTGCAAACTTGATCGCATATTCCCCGGATGCGGTCACCACCTTAAACGCAGCATTAAACTCACCGTTTCCAAGCGGCTCTATTTTCTCAATATCCGTAATTTTGTTTTTTGCAAATATTTTTATGATCAAATCATCTTCAGGTATATACTTTGTTTTGCTCTTTGCCATAATTTTCTCCGGTTTGTCAGATTTTTTGTATTCATGATAACATACCACAAGTGCATTATCCAGACAGAAATTAAAAGACACTCTCCCGGCTTTTTTCGCCCGGAAAGTGTCCTTTTGATTTTCTATTGTATTTCTTTGCCGCCAAACTGCTGATCCAGATAGCGGAAACCGCAGTAGCCCTCTTCATTTAATAATGCCATCACATCTGTTCCCGCAGGAATGGTAACGGTATATTTCTTATGCTGATAGGTATAATTAATCGTAAGGTTCAGATCCGGCTTTTCTGCCAGAGCTGCCAGCACTCTCTTATGGAAGCTTTCCCAGATCTCTGTTTCGATTGTAAGCTCAGTTCCTCTATCAGCTCTCCCCAGTCATTTCTTTCCTCCAGGGTTCCCAGTAAATGCAGACCGTCTATCACAAAAATTGACAGCGCATTCCCTTTTTCATGCGCTGTATCCGTTTTTTCCGCCACCACCTGATCTATCCCGCCAGTTTCGGTATCTGACAGATTAATATAGCGATATTGTTTTTTGTCAATGAAGTCCGCTATCAGGGAGGTTTTGCCTGTTCCCGTTGCACCGTAGATATAAGCTGTCTGCCGGCTGTTCTGGGCTGCCTTCATCAGCTCCCATGCTGCCTGTGGGCGCACATAGTATTCATCCACAACAAGCTTATGTGCTTTTTTTCCTGACACAGGCTCCTCCTTTCTGCACCGGCTTTTCCTTGTACCCAAACAAGCTACAGGAGATGCGAGAGTTGTTTTTACCGCCTGATCCATGGCTTTTCTCCATCTGATCAAAGAAATCCGGAATATGACGGGAAAAAGAGCGCATAAATCAATGTTCCGACCACACCACTACCCAAAATAACAGAAATGGCGCTGGCTTTAAACTTTCTCAGTATAAATAATGCTACCACAAATATCCCCAGTTCCACAAGCCGGATATTTCCAAGGACTACATTCTGTATTTCTGCCTGAAATAATCCCAACATGAGAATGGAAGCACCTGCGGAGCCGATCAATGCCACAACCGCCGGTCTCAAGGAGCCCAAAACCACCTGTACACCGCTGACTGTGCGGTATTTGTAATAAAAATGCGCCAGCGTCAGGCAAATACAGAAGGAAGGAATAATACAACCAACAGAGCAGATCAGCACACCGGGAATTCCGGAAAGGCGCATCCCCACAAAGGTTGCCGAATTGATGGAGATTGGTCCCGGGGTCATCTCCGCCACCGTGATCAAATCGGAAAATTCTTCCAGCGTCATCAACCCGTAAATATTTACAATCTGTTCCTGGATCAGCGGAATGGCCGCATAACCTCCGCCCACACTGAACATACCAACCTGAATAAATGCAAAGAATAATTTCAGTAATAACATTTTATGCTTCCCCCTTTTTCTTCTTATAAAGTGTCACCAAAAGATCTGCCAGTCCGATACCCAGACAGGTAAAGATAATGATCATGGCACTGACACCCAACAGATAAGTGGAGATAAAAGCAATTATCATCATGGCAATGTACAGCACTCTTTTTGTCTTTAAAACATTTTGCGCCAGGTTGATCACCACATCAAATATAACTGCTGCCACACCGGCTCTCATGACCTGCAAAGCCACTGCAATGTAAGGATTGGTTCTAAACTGCTCATAAAATACAGATATAATTGAAATAATAATCATAGGCGGAAGGATCGTTCCCAAAACGGCTGTCAGGGAACCCGCAACACCTGCCATGCGATAACCGATGATCACGGACGCATTCACCGGCAGGGGCCCCGGCGCCGACTGCGTGATCGCTGTCACATCCAACATCTCATCCTCTTCCAGCCATTTTAACTCTTCCACAAACTTCTTTTTCATGAGAGATACAATGACAAAGCCACCGCCAAAAGTACATGCACTCAGCATAAACATGGACTTGAACAAAGTCCCAAGCTTACCATAATCCTTTTTCATTACCAAAAACCTAAACCTTTCCACAGCCTGCCGTTGCAGGCATTGTTACTTTTTCTCCTGTCCGAGAAAGAATATAGCATGGAATATATTATTTGTAAAATATATAGGTTTTATGATACATATAGGTTTTTAGCTATGAATATTTTTAGATGAATATTTCTAAGAGACCTCCGATGGGAGGAATCAACATATATCTTCGAAGTGACAAAAGTTGATGACATACTTTTAGCGAAATAAAAAAGGCGTATTGACAGGATTACTTCTACGCTTCCGCTGGTCTGCCAGCCTTCCTGTAAACATTCTGTCTTTACACAGCCTGTCTTAAAATCATAAAT
>JBJEMT010000054.1:0-6617 GCA_051879815.1 Suilimivivens sp.
CACCCGGTCTTGCAGCGGATATTGTATCAGCAGCTTGTACAATACATGCAATCAGTGACTGGGGTTCTACATCGCCATGGTGTGCTTCAACTGCATTAACAACAATAGCAGATTCCTTGTATTTTCTACAAAGTTCAACACCAAGCTGAATATGGGAGCCTTCCATTTCATGGTCAACTGCCTTACCAATATCATGCAGCAAACCTGCACGCTTGGCAACTCTTACATCCAGCCCCATTTCAGCAGCCAGTAAACCTGACAACTGTGCTACTTCAATAGAATGCTTCAACGCATTCTGTCCGTAGCTGGTTCTGAATTTCATCTTACCAAGTAATCTGACAAGTTCAGGATGGATACCATGAACACCTACCTCAAGGGTGGCATTTTCTCCCTCTTCCTTAATCATGATTTCTACTTCTTTTTGCGCCTTTTCAACCATTTCTTCAATTCTTGCAGGATGGATACGACCATCTACAATCAGTTTTTCAAGGGCAATTCTTGCAACCTCACGACGAATAGGATCAAATCCGGAAAGGATAACGGCTTCCGGTGTATCATCAATAATCAGATCAACACCTGTCAATGTTTCAAGTGTTCTGATATTTCTTCCCTCTCTACCGATAATTCTTCCTTTCATTTCATCGTTAGGAAGCTGTACGACGGAAATCGTAGTTTCTGATACGTGATCTGCTGCACATTTCTGAATCGCGTTTACTACGTATTCCTTAGCTTTCTTGTCTGCTTCTTCCTTAGCACGGCTCTCCAGTTCCTTGATCATGACAGCCGTCTCATGTTTTACTTCATCTTCAACAATTTTCAGTAAATACTCTTTTGCTTGTTCGGAGGTTAAACCTGAGATTCGTTCCAGTTCCTGTAATCTCTGCTCATTCAGCTTGGAAATCTCTTCTCTTTGCCTGGAAAGTTCTTCTTCCCTTGCAGTCAGATTCGCTTCCTTTTTCTCAATCATATCTGATTTCTTATCAATAGCCTCTTCCTTCTGCTGAACCCTGCGCTCGTAACGCTGTGCCTCGGCACGGCGCTCCTTGATTTCCTTGTCCAATTCATTCTTGGTGCGAATGGACTCTTCCTTTACTTCCAGTAAAGCTTCACGCTTCTTGGTCTCAGCAGTTTTTAAAGCCTCATCAATAATCTCTCTTGCTTTCTCTTCTGCACTTCCTATCTTAGCCTCTGATACCTTCTTGTGGTATTCAGATGCAAGGAACCAGACAACTAAAGCAGTGATAACCAGAGTAATGATTACCGCTATCAAAACTTGCACCATTTACAGGAGCACCTCCTTATTAAATTTTCATTGTACGCTTATCTATATAGAATGTATGTAGTAAACATTCTAACAACAAATTTACAACACTTAAATTTTAAACTCAAAATGGTGTTATGTCAAGTGAAAGTGCACATCTAATGGCATCAATTTGAAATCCTTTTCTGTACAAAAATGCTGAAAACTTTTGTTTCTCAGCATATGTAGCCTCAGAAGGATTAAAATTTTTCTTTTTCATCCAGGACTGTATTTGCTGCTGTTCAAGATTTTCGGATTCCTCCCCGGCTATTTCTCGCCATGCTTCCTCAACAATTTCCTTTGAAATTCCCTTCTGCATCAATGAATGAAAGATTTTCGTACGGCTTTTACTTTCTCTATTGTATTCAATATATTCCATGGCATATTTTCTGTCATCAAGATATCCAAAGGAAGTAACATAATGAATAGCATCCTCTGAAATTTTTTCAGGATACCCTCCATCTCTTAACTTATCCTCCAGCTGTTTTCTCGTATATGCTCTTGTCTTTAAAAGATTCATGGCTCGCAGTCTGGCACGCTTTGGCAGCACATTTTCCACAATTTCACAATATGATTCTTCCGAAATTTCCTTTCCTTCTTCCAGATGGTAGAGACGCAATTCGCCTTTGTATAATACAAAGGCGAATTCATCATCAATCGTAATCCGGATTCTGGATTTAGAGATTTCAGTTATCCCTGTAACTGTCATGGTTCTCTACTCTTCCTCTTTAGCCGGTGTCTTGGGGACGCCGATACCGAAATGCGCCTTTACCCTGGCCGCTACTTCTTCACAAACTTCTGGATGCTCCTTTAAATACATTTTGGCATTTTCCCGTCCTTGTCCGATCTTCTCACCTTCATAAGCATACCAGGCACCGCTCTTATTAATAACATTAATATTGGCTGCCAGATCGAGAACATCTCCCACATAGGAAATACCTTCTCCAAACATAATATCAAATTCTGCTTCCTTAAAAGGAGGCGCAATCTTATTCTTAACAACCTTCACTCTGGTTCTGTTACCAATCACCTCGCCACCCTGCTTTAAGGATTCGATTCTTCTGACATCCATTCTGACAGAGGAATAAAACTTCAGTGCACGACCTCCTGTGGTGGTTTCAGGATTGCCAAACAAAATGCCGACTTTTTCACGAAGCTGATTAATAAACACAACAGTACAATTGGATTTGCTGATAACTGCTGTCAGCTTACGGAGCGCCTGTGACATCAGTCTCGCCTGTAATCCCACATGAGAATCTCCCATGTCCCCGTCAATTTCTGCCTTGGGAACAAGAGCAGCTACAGAGTCCACAACCACAATATCCATCGCACCGGAACGAACCATGGTCTCTGTAATCTCCAGTGCCTGCTCACCATTATCAGGCTGTGATATGTACAGATTATCAACATCAACTCCGATATTCTTAGCATAAACAGGGTCCAATGCATGCTCTGCATCAATAAATCCCGCAATACCGCCATTTTTTTGAACTTCCGCAATCATATGAAGAGTAACAGTTGTCTTACCACTGGATTCAGGTCCATAGATTTCAACAACTCTTCCCTTAGGGATACCTCCAAGTCCAAGTGCAATATCAAGGCTTAAAGAGCCTGTAGGAATGGTTTCTATGTTCATCTGTGCAGCAGGGTCACCGAGTTTCATAACCGCTCCCTTACCAAACTGCTTCTCAATCTGTCCCAATGCAGCATCAAGTGCTTTTAACTTTTCATCTTTTTCCATAAATAAATTCTCCTTTTCAATAGGAACATTTGTTCTGCATATAGAATAAAACAAACGTTCGTATTTGTCAATTACTTTTTATTTTCTAATATAATTATATTATCACATATAGTGTCCAATAAAACTCCCTCAAAGGCATCTCTCCCTTCCTTTCCTGTTTATGCTTTGGATTTTTGGCAGAAGATACCGGATATGCAAAGCAGATTTTCAGGCGATACAGATAGGCTGTCTGTATCTGATTTTTTATAAGGATATCGTATCACACTTATTTCTTTTCCGCAACACAAAAAAGAGTTCAATTGATATTGAACTCTTTTTTCATCAGAATTGTTTCATAAATTGATTATAATCCTTATAAGTTACGGTTACCCAGCCGGCATAATAGTTAAAACCGATTTCCATTCCGAGAGGTGTATAAAAAATGATGAGAGAATCGTTTCCTGTAAGATAAGCCGTAATCTCCTGATCTGACATATAGGAAAGCTCATATATCTCTCCGTTTTGTTTTTCGCATCTTTCCCTGAAATCAACAGAAAAGCTGTCATTAATGTCCACAAGCTGTGTATTGCTTAATACCATTCCTGTCTGCATATCAAAGTTAAGAGACACCACATAGCTCTCAAGGAAACTGTCGTTCAGATAACCATATTCCACATATGCTACACTGAGAATTTCCTCGGACATATAAGTAACATATCCATAACCGATATATTCATAGTTATCACCCTCCGAAAGGAATTCCATGGAAGAAGTGATATGTTCTTCTATGGAATCAATTTCTGCATGGATTGTCTGATTAATCCCATCCACATTGGGTATCTCTCCACTGATAACAGGATAATCAAAATGAAGGGAAGCCCTCCCACCGTTTTCAGAAACAAAATCATTCCTGTCATAGCTCTCAATAGCAGCGTGATAAGTCAGATTCTCTTTAATATCATCCTCAAAGTCATAATATTCTTCTGATACTTCATTCCCATCTGAGAAAAAGTCACGCTCTTTGCTCCGGTCATTTTCATAGTCATTATATTCATCATAACCGTAATCATCATAACCGTAATCATCATAATCTCTGTCACTGTCAGGTTTCTCATAATCATAGGACCACTCATAGTCATCGCTGCTGTTTTTCTCTATTTTATCCATAAAATCCACCAGCTGGAACACGCTTGCAACAAATGCGATCCACAAGATGATAACAGCTGCAATACTGCCAAAAATCACTCCTATAATCTTACCGGCACTCCATCCTTTTTTCATTCTGACACCTCATAAATTTATACAATTTATTATAGTTATTCTTCTTTCAGGCAATCAAGCAACAGCTTTAAAGCCTGATCCGCCGCCTTTTTTCTTACAGAAAGTCTGTCTCCCTGAAAAAGATTTTTCTCCACCGTTACTTTACCATTAACATAGCAGCCTATATACACAAGACCTACCGGTTTTTCCCTGGTACCACCGTCCGGTCCGGCAATTCCCGTTACTGCAACAGAACACGATGCACCTGCTGCATTTGCCACCCCAAGAGCCATCTCATATGCTGTCTGTTCACTGACTGCCCCATAAGCTTCCAGCGTTTCTTTTTTTACACCGAGGATTCTTTGCTTAGCCTCATTGGCATAGGTAATATATCCTTCTTTATAGATCTCAGATACTCCCGCCACATTAACAAGGGTAGCTGCGATCATACCGCCGGTACAGGATTCTGCGGTGGTAACATCATAACCTTTTTTTCTTAAGGTCAAAACCACTTCCTCTTCCAGGCTCATTATTTCGTCTCCTTCATGACATCCTTATTCTTGATCAGATAATCTACAAGTGAAACTACTGTCAGAATAACAGCAATCCAGGTAATAATCACAGTAAGCATCTGAATAGCTGCAATATCTGCAATCATCAGACAGACTGCAATCATCTGAAAGGTGGTCTTAAATTTCCCCCAGTAGCTTGCGGCGATCACCACACCGTTGTCTGCAGCAATCAGGCGAAAGCCGCTGATGGTAAATTCTCTTGCGATGATGATCACCACCATCCAGGAAGGAATCCTTGAAAGTTCTACAAGACAGATCAGGGCAGAACAGACTAAAAGCTTATCTGCCAGCGGATCCATAAACTTCCCGAAGTTTGTAACCAGATTATATTTTCTTGCAATCTTTCCATCCAAAAGATCCGTAAGACTTGCCACAATAAAAATAGCAAGAGCGATCCATTTGCCCGCCGGTATGCCCGGAACCAGCAGCGCTATGATAAAAAAGGGAATTAAAATCACGCGGAATATTGTAAGTTTATTTGGTAAATTCATAACATCCTCCATCACCTAAAATTATTCTTCAACAATTTTTCCTGTCAAATCATATTCATTTGCACCTGTTACCTTAACAGTAACAAAATCACCGCTCATCAAAGACCAATCCGTATTTACAAAGATATAACCGTCCACTCCCGGTGCATCCTTGTAGGTTCTTGCCACATATACATCCTCATCTGACAGCCTTCCTTCTATCATGACATCAAGAACACGTCCCTGCATATTTTCCGCCGCCTCAAAAGCAATTTCCTGCTGAAGCTCCATCATTTCTTCCAGTCTGCTTTTCTTCACTTCTTCCTCAATCTGCCCATCCATAGCGGCAGCCGGCGTATCCTCCTCCGGCGAGTAAGTAAATACTCCCAGACGGTCAAATTCCATCTCGTTGATAAATTCCATGGTGCTTACAAAATCTTCTTCTGTCTCCGTAGGAAAGCCCGTAATAAAGGTGGTCCTGATGCAGATATCAGGTATTTCCGTTCGCAGCTTCTCAATCAAAGAACGAATCTGTCCCGTATCCGTTCTTCGTCCCATCAGTTTTAAGATGCGGTCACTCCCGCTCTGAATGGGAATATCCAGATAATGACATATCTTTGGCTCCGTTTTAATGGTCAGGATAAGCTCATCCGTGATTTCTTCCGGATAGCAATAGAGAAGTCTGATCCACTTAAGTCCTTCTATTTTACATAATTCGTGCAAAAGCTGAGGCAATTTCTTCTCGCCATATAAATCCGTACCATAGAGAGTCGTCTCCTGGGCTACCAGTATCAACTCCTTTACACCCTTATCTGCCAGCTGATTCGCCTCAGCAAGGAGTTTTTCCATGGGAATGCTTCTGTAATTTCCGCGGACCTTCGGAATAATGCAGTAAGTACAATGCTTGTTACAGCCCTCCGCTATCTTAAGATAAGAATAATGACCGCCGGTGGTCATAACACGCTCTCGGCCGCCAAGAGGTGATTTGTCAAGAGCTTCGATATGGTTTTTGCTCTTCCCTGCCAGAATTCCTTCCAGCGTTTCCACAATTGTTTCTATGGCAGAGGTCCCGATAATGGCATCCACTTCCTCTATCTCGGTCTGAATTTCTTCCTGATAGCGCTGTGCCAGACATCCGGTAACGATCAGGGCTTTCAGCTGTCCTGTCTTTTTCAGTTCCGCCATTTCAAGAATGGTATTAATACTCTCTTCCTTAGCATCATTGATAAAACAGCAGGTATTGATGACCGCAGCATCCGCTTTCGTCTCATCATCGGTAAAGGAATATCCTTTTT
>JBJEMT010000055.1:0-6503 GCA_051879815.1 Suilimivivens sp.
CTTTCTTACAGTTATGCTGGCTCTTGCGGGAGGAGATTACGAACTGAAGGCCTCACCTCAGATGTGCAAACGTCCTATGGAACCTTTGCTTAGTATTCTGAAGGAGTATGGAGTAGAATTTACTTTCAGAGGAGAAGAGGGACATTTCCCGTTTCACATGAAATCAGAAACTGTTCCCATGAAGGAGGTTACCATTGACACAAAGGTAAGCAGCCAGTTTGCCAGCGCACTTCTTATGTCAGGAGTAATATTGAAAGATGGATTGAAAGTACATCTGTCAGGTGACAGGACGGAAGGATCCTATATTAAAATGACTCTTGCCATGATGAAGCAGTTTGGAATCGATGTGAAGAAAGAGGGAAGCACCTGCTTTGTTCCCCATAAATCCGATTTTGGACTTTCAGAATATCAGATTGAGCCGGATGTGTCGGGAGCATGTTATTTTTATGCTATGGCGCCATTATTAAAAACAGATGTTATTGTAAAAAATGTACATATGGATTCTTTACAGGGGGATATTAAATTTTTAGAGGCATTACAGAGGATGGGATGTGGATTAGAAGATAAGCCGGAAGGCGTCAGACTTCATGGAAGCAGCCTTTTGGAATATCCCGGACTTACGATTTCCATGAAGGATTTTTCCGATCAGACTATGACTATGGCATCTATTGCTCCTTTTGCTGCAACCCCAACATTGATTCAGAATGTGGAGCATATCCGGTTTCAGGAATCCGACAGGATCAGTGCAATTATAACAGAATTAACACGTATGGGAATCAAATGTGAAGAGGTTCCGGAGGAAAAGGGAATCCGCATTTACCCTGCTGCTCCTGATGAGATCAAGAAGACGGAAGCAGAAACCTATGAGGATCACAGAATGGCAATGTCCTTTACCCTGATCGGATTGAAGACAGGTAAAATTACCATTAAAAATCCCGGATGCTGCCGGAAAACCTTCGAGAATTATTTTGAATTGATTGATGCACTATATCAATAGCATAAAATGAGGTTATATGAGCAAGGAAGAAATTGAAAAGGAATGTAGAGAAAGAGCGTTACTGGTAGGTGTTGATGCCGCGGATGGCAGTGCCGGTGAGAGTGGAGATCATGCCCGTTCCATGGAAGAACTCTGGAATCTGGCAAAGGCATGTTTTATGGAACCTGTGGCTATGATCACTCAAAAAATGGAGAGTATCAATAAGGGGCTGTACATCGGAACAGGCAAAGTTCTGGAGGTAAAGGAAACCGCACAGAAGCTGGAAGCAGATATTATTATTTTTGATGATTCTCTTACCCCTTCCCAGCTTCGCAATCTTCAGGATGAACTGGGAAAGCCGATTATAGACAGAACTACATTGATACTGGACATTTTTGAGAGTCGTGCAAGGACAAGAGAAGCAAAGCTGCAGGTGGAATCCGCAAGACTGCAGTATCTTCTCCCAAGACTGGTTGGTATGCATGAAGCACTTACCAGGCAGGGAGGAACCAGCGGAAGCAGGAGCAGCCGCGGTGCCGGTGAAAAAAAGCTGGAGCTTGACAGGCGTAAGATAGAGCATCGTCTTTCCGAACTTCGAAGGGAACTGAACGATATATCCAGGGAACGAACTGTTCAGAGAAAAAAGAGGGAAGAGTCCAGACTTCCTCTGGTAGCGCTTGTGGGTTATACTAATGCAGGGAAATCCACAATTATGAATGCAATGGTAGACAGATATGTAAAGGATGAGGATAAGAAGGTTCTGGAAAAAGACATGCTTTTTGCAACACTGGATACCACGATTCGAAGAATCAACACAGGAAATAACAGAGATTTCCTTTTGTCGGATACGGTTGGCTTTATCCATAAGCTGCCTCACAGCCTGGTAAAAGCATTCCGCTCCACCTTGGAAGAAGTAAAAAACGCGGATTTGCTGCTACAGGTGGTGGATTACGCGGATCCCTTTCATACAGAACAAATGAAGACCACAAATCAGACCCTTGCAGAGCTTTCGGCAGGGGATATTCCCATGATCACGGTTTATAATAAGGCGGATTTGTGCAGGGAAGAAATTCCTTATCCTAAAATTATCGGGAATAAGATTTATATTTCTGCAAAAGAAGAGGATTCTCTTTCCCTGCTTGTGCAGATGATTCTGGAAAAAGTGTATTCTGACTTTGTAAAGGTAACATTGTTTATTCCCTATGAAAAAGGAGACATTGTATCTTATTTCATGGAAAATGCGCATATCATCAGTCAGGAATATAAAGATAACGGTACGGAACTTCAGGTAAGGTGTCACAGGGCAGATAAAGACAAATATTTTCGATATGTAGTGCGGTAGACAGGATGAGAAGTTATGGAAAAAGAACGTTTGAATAAATATCTTGCAGCTTGCGGTGTATGTTCCAGAAGAGATGCGGATAAGCTGATCGAAGACGGAAAGGTTACTGTAAACGGTACCGTAGCTGCTATGGGAATCCGGGTAAGCAATAATGACAAGGTGGCAGTAAATGGGAAATTATTGCGGGGAAAAGAACAAAAAGTTGTTTTTGCTTATTATAAGCCGGTAGGAGTTACCTGTACAGAGAGGGATAAATTCGCAGACAAAAAGATTTCGGATATGGTGAAATTTCCGGTGAGGGTTACCTATGCGGGACGATTGGATAAGGATTCAGAGGGACTTTTGCTTCTTACGAATGACGGGGATCTGATCGAAGCCATGATGCGTGGAAGTGCAGGGCACGAAAAGGAGTACGTCGTTAAAGTAAATAAAGAAATTACAGAGCAGTTTCTGAAAGATATGGCATGCGGGGTATATCTAAAAGAGTTGAATCTGACCACCAGACCATGTAAAATAGAAAAGATTGGCAAGTTTACCTTCCGTATAATATTAACCCAAGGGGTCAATAGACAAATCCGGCGAATGGCAGAAGAACTTTCTTATCATGTTAATGCAATTAAAAGAGTCAGAGTAGTAAATATTGAACTTGCAAAATTGAAACCGGGAGAATTCCGACAGGTAAAAAATGAAGAATTACAGGTGTTATATAATATGTGTGGAATGAATAAAATGTAATATTTTTTTAACATTTAGAAAAAAACACAAAATCTTGTGAAGCATAACAATAGATATTGTGGAAAGAATGAAAATCACCGAATTTTTCTTTTTTTGTATTAAAATGCGAAAAAGAAGGAAATAATCCAGAAAAACACAGACAAATTTAAGAAAAACAGGTTTTATTAAATAGGGCATTGAAAGAAAAAAGAACAAGCCTGACGGAAAACTTGCAAAATTTTCCACAAAAATGCTGTAAAAGATTTATAGGAATGGAAGAGACCATGGAAGAGTTAAAGAAGAAGTGTGAAGAACTGGTTAAAAAACTGAATGAAGCATCCAGGGCTTATTATGGAGGACAGGAGGAATTGATGTCCAACTATGAGTGGGATGCCATGTTCGATGAACTTACTGCTTTGGAAGCAGAGACAGGTTATGTTCTCCCGGATAGTCCTACACAGAACACCGGCATGGAAGAAAATGGCGGTGACAGAGAACCTCATGAATTTCCTGCGTTGTCTCTTGCAAAAACAAAGAAGGTATCTGATTTGCAGAAATGGGCAGAAGATAAGCCCATATGGCTGTCATGGAAGTTGGACGGACTGACGCTTGTCCTGACTTATGATAACGGTAAATTGACGAAGATCGTAACCAGAGGAAACGGCAGCGTAGGAACCAATATTACTTATTTAAAGAATGCAATTGGAGGATTTCCCCTTAAAGTGGAATACAAGGGGCATATGGTGGTTCGCGGCGAAGCTACCATATCCTATACTGATTTTGAACTGATCAATGATACCATAGAAGATGATGATGAGAAATATGCCAATCCAAGAAATCTTGCTTCCGGAACCTTAAGTCTGGATGATGCGGAAAAGGTAAAAGAGAGACATGTGCATTTTAATGCCTTTACTCTTGTTTATCTGGATGATCCGATAAGGTCCTGGGGAGACAGGATGGATATGCTTGAGAAAGAGGGATTTACAGTGGTTGACCGGGAAGCCGTGACGGCTGCCACCATTCCTGCGGCAATTGAGAGATGGACGGAAAAAGTGGAAAAGGGCAAGATGGATATCCCTGTGGACGGACTTGTAATCTGCTTTGATGATACAGAGTATGCAGCTACCGGCAGTGTGACAGGTCATCATGCTACCAGAGCCGGTTATGCCTTTAAGTGGCAGGATGTATCCGCAAAGTCAAAGCTTTCCTATATAGAATGGTCCTGTGCGGCATCCACCATTTCTCCTGTAGCGGTATTTGAACCGGTTCAGTTGGAAGGAACCACGGTTTCCAGAGCTTCTTTATGTAATATCAGTGAGATGGAACGACTTGGAATCGGGAAAAGTTGTACCCTTGAAGTTATTAAAGCCAATAAGATCATTCCCAAGTGTATTGCAGTAACAGAGGCAGAAGGAGAGTTTGAAATTCCAAAGACCTGTCCGGTGTGCGGCGCAGCCACGGAGATTCGTGTCAGTGAAAAGAGCAGAACCAAAACCTTACATTGTACCAATCCTGACTGCAGTGCCAAGCATGTGAAGAAATTTACCAGATTTGTGAGCAAATCGGGTATGGATATTGATGGACTATCCATTCAAACCATGTTAAAATTCATGAATGAAGGATTTATTTCAGATTTTTCGGATATTTATCATCTTTCCCGTTATGTGGAAACAATCATGCAGCTGGAAGGCTTTGGGGAAAAGTCCTGTGATAATATGATGCGTGCAATAGAAAAGAGCAGGCAGGTGCATCCTGTTAATTTTATCTATGCTCTTTGTATTCCCATGTTTGGCATCGATGCAGGAAAAAAGATAGTAGGAGCTATCGGCTTTGACGGTTTCCTTACAAGGTTAAGGGAAGGAACCGGCTTTGAAGATATAGAAGGAATCGGGCCGGAGAAGTCAGGCTCTGCAGTGGAATGGTATCATAATCCGAAAAACCGGGAATCTCTTGAAAAGCTTCTGAAAGAAGTGGAGATTGAAAATGTTGATTTAAAGGCAGAGTCAGGCGGTAAATGTGAGGGACTTACCTTTGTCATTACCGGTGATGTGCATCATTATAAGAACCGGGATGAATTTAAGGCTTATGTAGAAGCTGCGGGTGGGAAGGTAACGGGAAGTGTTACCTCAAAAACAAATTATCTTGTAAATAATGATGTGAATTCCACGTCTTCCAAGAATCGCAAGGCCAAGGAACTTAAGGTTCCTATTATTTCGGAAGATGAATTTGTAGAAAGATTTGGAAGGGAGTAATTAATAATGCCTATTAAAGTACAAAGTGATCTGCCGGCAAAAGGTATACTGGAGAATGAAAATATATTTGTGATGGATGAATATCGTGCAACTCATCAGAATATTCGTCCTCTGCAAATCTGTATTTTAAATCTGATGCCCATAAAGCAGGATACAGAGCTGCAGCTTCTTAGGGCTCTGTCCAATACCCCTTTGCAGATCGATGTATCTTTTATGAAAATGAACAGCCATGTTTCATTGAATACCCCGATCCAGCATTTAAATAAGTTCTACAGTACTTTTGATGAATTGAAGAATAAAAAATATGACGGACTCATTATTACAGGTGCGCCGGTGGAGCAGATTCCTTTTGAAGAGGTAGATTACTGGCCGGAGCTTTGTGAAATCATGGACTGGACGAAAACCCATGTCACCTCTACCTTCCATATCTGTTGGGGAGCACAGGCCGGACTATATTATCATTTTGGGCTTGAAAAGATACTTCTTGAAAAGAAGCTTTTCGGCGTTTACCGGCACAAGGTAATGAACCGCAAAATTCCTCTTGTGCGGGGATTTGATGATTACTTTATGATTCCTCACAGCCGTCATACGGCAGTGCGTTCCGAAGATATTCATAACTGTAAGGAATTAACGGTTCTTGCGGAATCTGAGGAAGCGGGAGTACTGCTTTGTATGACAGAAGGCGGAAAGCAGATCTTTGTCATGGGGCATCCGGAGTATGACAGGTATACCCTCCACAATGAATACCAGCGCGACAAGGGAAAGGGGCTTTCCATTGATTTGCCAAAGAACTATTATCCGGATGATGATGATACAAAGAAGCCGGCTCTGCAATGGCGTTCCCACAGCAATAATCTGTATTCCAACTGGCTCAATTACTACGTATATCAGGTAACGCCTTACGATCTGGATGAAATCAGTCCTGCAGCGTGGATTTAATGGGAAAAAGTCGGTAAACACAGAAAAAGATTACAATATGGATTAGAAAGTCTTTATATCTTGTAAATGAAAAATTGAAAAAATTTTTCAAGAAATTGAAAAATAATTGAACATGTGATAATAATATGATATACTTGCGTGAATTGAATATGTAATGATCAGGTGTCGGAACAACTGTAGATGCAGTTGGTTCCGGTGAAAAGGGAAACAGGTGGAAATCCTGTACGAACTCGTCACCGTAATTAGGGAGCTGAGGCCGATATATCACTGGGAAACTGGG
>JBJEMT010000056.1:0-6453 GCA_051879815.1 Suilimivivens sp.
CAAGTTGGTCAATATTTGGTGTTTTTATAGTGGAACCGTAGCAGCCAAGCTGTGCAAAACCCATATCATCCATAACAATATATACTACATTCGGTGCATTTTTCGGATTTGTATCGGTTATATGATAACTGTACTTTGTTTCAGCCATGGTACGTCCTACAGTACCCGTAAACTCTCTTTTTATACTCATATTTTCCTCCTGTTTTATATTTCTGCCGGTGCGATCAGCTCAAAATTACTGTATTCAGACAGGTCGCAAATATACTTTTGCAGAATTTTCAGTACTTCAGCAGCTGCTTCGGATCCCGGTTCTCCATTGAAGCCGTGTCCTGCCGCAAGGTCGTACAATTCTTTTTTTCCAAAATGCAGTACAGGCAGCTCTTTAGGAAGCTGTTCTGTTCTTTCATGAAGCAGCGTTCCCTTATACATATGTACCAGATGCTTTTCGCCATCTACATCTATACCGAACTGCAGATCTTCATGAATAGCTGCCGTACCGTCCAGATTGATCCCCATATAGTCCAGTATCAGCCGTGATTCAACATAAGGCATGACCTCACTGTTTTCCATATATCCGGGGAACTTCGGACGTTCCTCCGGGGGAGTGCGCAGTTCATACGCACCGCAAAGGTAGCCATTTCTCCAGAGTCCGTTATGAGTTTGATAGCCGAGCTGTTCCAATGCGTCTGCACATAGAAGTCTTGCTCGCTCGTTTGCAGGATCGGCAAATACTATAGCGTTGGTAATTTCTGCCACCCATTGATATTCACCCTTTTCAAAATCAGCTTCCGCTTTTTTTAGAATAGTATCCACATCTCCGAGATATTCAATAAGCTTCTTTGCATGATCTGTTTGCTTCAATGGATCCAGATGCACAGGGTTGCCATCATAATATCCGAGATATCGGTTGACAGCACCTCTGGCATTCTGTGAATAGCATCCGTAATGATCACGGATATACCATGTCTTGCTGATCTCTTCGGGAATTTTCAGAGTCCGACCTATGTCCTGAAGCTTTACGCCCTGATTTGCAAGATGCAGTGCCTGATCGCTCGTAAATTTATACGCAGCAGCATTATCAAGAAGATATTCCTTCAGATTGCCTGTTCTGTCTGCCTGTGCAAACTGCGGAAGACCATGTCCCTGGTAAATAGCAACAGCTTTATCACCATATTTAAGTGCCAGATGATAATAAGCTTCTCCCCATGCACCGGCATCTCTTACTCTTGCTCCACGCATTGTATAAGTATTATGCAGTGTTCCCATAGAATTATCTCCCAGGAAAAGTACACGATTATTTTTGTCGTAAACCGCCATATGTGCTCTGGTTTCGGTGTTTGGCGTGGGGATAAAATCAATGCTTACTCCATCAATTGTCAATGTCTGTTCCTCTGCAATCTGAACATTGGGCGGAATTGCCGTAGCGGCTCCGTGAATTCCCAAGTTGCCGGACAAACCCATTCCCTGAGCGCCTTTTGGATCATGTTTGATCAGCAGTCCACCCTGATATTTCAGGCGACGGTTCATTGCTACACCTGCATACAGATTATCATCAACAAGTGACTGATCCCACGGTGATGGTCCGATAATAACAGGTGCATTTGTCTGATTTTCAACTACTGCCCGGAATTGCTCGTCCGTCAAAAAAGCACGTGTTCCGCCAAAGTGATCAAAATGTGTATGGCTATAAATTACTCCCTTTACATTTCCGTAAATTTCTTCACCCAAATAATATTCCAGAAGTTTGCGTGCCAAAGCAGCTGCGGGTTCATATGCTCCGGTATCTACTATGATCCAACCATTTTCCGAGCGTATAAAACCAACAGCTGCGATTTCGATTCCAACTGCAATATAAAATCCTTCAGCTGCTTTAACTATACCCGCAAAATTATTATCTATTGCCGCCTGCCTCAAGTCGGGATGAACAGAGTCAAAAAAACCTTCTTCCTCAGGAACAGGATATTTTGCAGGATCATATAAAACCACTCCGTTTTTATCCCTGATCACCTTATCTCCGAGAGAAAGCACAAGATGTTTTCTTGCTTCGGATGCATCCTTTAGTTCTTGTTCCAGATAAAACGGCTTACGATTTTCTTTTGCCAAACGATTCTTTTCCGCAGTGATCCTCGTTGCATCTTTTTGTAAACGGTTATATAAATAAGCCATAATTATTATTTCCTTTCAAAAAAGACACAGTTCAAGACGATAGCTTACAAACTGTGCCGTAAATGTGAGATATAAATTTATATTCTGCGTAATCTAACGGACTTTTATCAGATATTTTCAGTATATCATAGCTTTACATTGCTGTATACTGTAAAATCATGTATATTTTTTGAAAGATTTCAGCCAATTGATTCAGATCAAGGTTATCCCTTGCAGCTCTGTCATGCTGCAAGGGATAAAAGTTTACAGTACCGGCAGATTTTTCTGTATTTTATTGATGTTAAGTATTAAATACATGATCAATCAATGTTTGAAGCGCGTTTTAGTTCATCTTCCACCTTAACATTTACAGCATCTACATGAATTGCCAGTTCATCAATAATACCCTTATATTCAAACGGACTCTGATAATCAGCATCATTGACCGATGAATACTTGTTTGTTCTGATTCCAAGAGGATATGAAGTCGCACAGATAACAGACGGTATATCTACCCTGCCAACCTCTTGTCCGTTTATAAAGGCAGTAACGTATCCGCTCTTTCCGTCAGGAAGCTCCATTCTGTATGATACTTCGACCTCACCAAGAGGAAGCTCTGAATCTGATTCAATGTTGAAACGCTTTTCACCATCAAGGTTATATGTATATTTAAGCTTATTATCTTTTATATAAAAGCTTATTCCCGATAAACGGTCGCCCTTTGAAATGATCACGCCGTCCTCGTCCTTAGTTTTTCTGTTAAGCTTGGCCTTTACGTCATGACTTCTCCATAGAAGACCTACGTCCTGAGAGTTTTCGTGGGGAAGAATAACGTGCTTGTATACAACATTTGCCTCCGGCACAACCATCTTCTCTCTATTCTTGGTAATTTCATCTGTAGTCCTGTGAAATCCCTTTGGAAACATTGGGAATACATTATATTTTCCGGCTTCGATCAACCACTCTTCCTGCAATTCCTTGAGCTTATCGGGATACTTATCTGCAACATTATGCTTCTCGGAATAATCCTCTTCCACATGATAAAGCTCCCATTCGTCCTGTTCAAATGAATCTTTGAAAGCATGGTTAACAACAGCCTTCCAGCCATTTTTATAGATTGCTCTGTTACCGAACATTTCAAAATACTGAATTGTTTTCTGCGGCTGTGCTTTCACATCTTCAAGAGCATATTTGAAGCTCTTTCCCTGCAAAGGCTGTTGAGCAATTCCTCTTATGCTCTCAGGCTTCTCAAAACCAAGAATATCCAAAATTGTCGGGGTCACATCCGATACATGGCTATACTGTCCGGCAACAGCTCCGGGAGTATTGATCACTCCGGGGTATCTGATGATAAGCGGATCCTTGACGCCGCCGTTATGTACCCATGTCTTATACCACTGAAAAGGAGTATTTCCTGCATTAGCCCAGCCCAGCTGATAATGCGGCCAGCTGTATTCATCGCCAAGCTCATCATAATGTCTGAGCAGCCGTTCTACCTGTGCAGCTTCTTCAGTAAATTCAAAACCGGTAAATGAATTGTGAGTACCTGAATTGCCTCCCTCGGGAGATGTGCCATTATCAGATAGGAATACGATGATAGTATTATCTAATTGTTCTATAGCGCCAAGATAATCAACAAGGCGTCCTATCTGTGCGTCAGTATGTTCAAGGTAACCGGCAAAAACCTCCATTGATCTTGCGTATGCCTTTTTCTGATTTTCTGTAAGGTCATCCCATGCAGGGATCAATTCATTACGCTCTGTAAGCTCAGCATTCTGAGGGATCACACCTAATCTCTTCTGGGTTTCAAACCAGTCCTGTCTGATTACATCCCAGCCCTTATCAAACTTTCCTTTGTATTTTTCAATATATTCCTTCGGAGCATGATGAGGTGCATGCATTGCACCATAGGCGAGATAAAGGAAAAACGGCTGATCTGACTGTTCCATTTCATGATGATAAATATACTCAATAGCTTTATCTGTCAGATCCTCTGAGAGGTGATAACCTTCGCTTGCCTTCTTCGGAGCAGGTACATAAGTGTTATCCCTTGTAAGGGTCGGATTCCATTGATTCATCTGGCATGCCAGGAATCCATAATAATTATCAAATCCCTTTCCGAGCGGCCAGTTATTATATGGTCCGTCAGGATTCATCTCAGCAATTGTTGATAAATGCCATTTTCCTACTGCAAATGTCCTATAATCGTATTCTCTTAATATTTCCGCTATCGTGGCATATTGGGGATCAATGCCGCCTCTATTATTTGAAATTCCTGTTGTAAATTCAAGCAGTCCCGATATACCTGCCGAATGATGATTTGCGCCTGTCAGGAGCGAGCATCGTGTAGCCGAGCAAATTGCCGTTGTATGAAAATTATTAAAGCGTATACCTTCATAAGCTAATCTGTCAATGTTCGGCGTATTAATTGATGAGCCATAGCATCCGAGCTGAGCAAAGCCCATATCATCCAAAACAATATAAACTACATTAGGCTTTCCTTTAGACGGGCTTTCTTTAACATCAAAATCAAGCTTTGTATCCGCGAGAGTTCTTCCGATCTGACCTATAAATTTCTTTTTATTTCCCATATTATCTTTTCCTTTCATTTATAATAAACTGAACAAGCCCAGCCATTAGACCGGGCTTAAAAGTTTATATGTCATGTTACATTAATACAAGGAATCATTCAAGCAGTTTTTTACCTGCCTAAAGCTGCAAGCGCCTTTTCATAAAATGATGCATCAACAAATGTATCAACATCAACAGGAGTTGTTATAACGCCGTTATCAAGCATCCATTGACTTTCATTTTTATAATATTCAAGGAGTTCATCGGTAATTTCCGGCGAAAGGTTAGATAATGTCGGATCAGCTGAATAATATTTTTCCCAGGCAACAGCGTCAAAATGCGTTCCTTCTGATGCGTCATACTGCTTCTGAGGATCAGCCTGTGCTGCCTCGGCAGATCTTATAAGTGCCTTATTAACAGCAATACCTATATCCGGATTAGAATTAATAAGATTTGTATTAATCTCAAATACAAAGGTCGTAAAAATATTTGCATCGGATGTATTAATTATATGTCCTAAACCTTGAGTCTCAAAGAAGTATGCAGTATATGCCGTTACAGGATATATCTGAGCATCGCCGGCTGCAAGCAGTGTTGTGGCATCAGTAGAATTGACATATGCTATTTCATTTGCACCAATTCCTACTGCCTGAAGATAGCTCTGCCAGAAATACTGTGTAATAGAGCCGTTAAATACAACTGCTGTGTAATCCTTGAGATCATGTATGGATTCAGCGCCCTCAACTGTTGTAAGTATCGCATAGTTTACCTTCTGATTTGTTGCTGCAATTATGGTATTATCAATACCGTTGCTCTTGGCTGTAAATGTAGGGAAATCTCCTACGATAGCAGCGTCAATATTGCCTCCCGCAAAAGCTTCGTTGATTTCAGGACCTGCACCGGAGAAATATACATATTCCGGATAGTAACCGACTTCTGCAAGCTCTTCCTCAAAATATCCGTCTTTAACAGCAAGTGCTGCTCCTTCAAGAACACACGCCTCAGCTGAACCGGCGATACCGATCCGGAGCGCTTTCAGCTCTTCTGCTTTTGTGGTCTCTGCTGCAGCCGAAGATGCTTCGGATTTATTGGCAGCTGCATTTGTTTCAGTTGTTGTTGCTGAACTGCACGCTGCAAAACTTATAGTCATAGTTCCAACAAGCGCTGCGCTCAGTAACCTCTTAATTAAATTCTTTTTCATATTTTTTCCTCCTTAATCTATTGCCATAAAGGCATCTATTAATTCCTCAGTTGTTACTGTAGAATCCGGCGTTTTGATTTTTACATATTCAATATTTCCTTCAAAGATAAACGGCGCTGTATAATTATCCGTTACCGATACATAACGGTTTGCACCAATTGTCTCAAAGGAATTTGCTGTTGAATCATTGTAATCATCTATCTTTGCTTCTGCTTTCTTTTCTCCGTTAATATAGATGGATATATATGCTGTCTTTGGAGTATGTCTGTTGACAATATCTTTGATAAGCTTGACCTCAAGCTTGGCTTCAACTCTTCCTTCGGGAACCGCTCCTGCCGTAACTGTATGCTCCGTCTTACCGTATGCATTCAATGTATAGAGCAGAGTGTTATCCTTTATGTATAGCGACCATCCTCCAAAACGGCCTCCCGTGCTGTAAAGAACACCCTGCTGCTTAACATCTGCCCTTACAAAATCTACTGTGAGCGCAAACGAATTGTTACAGGTATTAGAGCTGTTTACTAGGTCAAAGTATT